>CAIVGO010000787.1 GCA_903905445.1 uncultured Bacteroidota bacterium | reverse complement strand
GGCGCGGTTTTAAACCAGGATGCATCCATTTCCGGGTCTACCCCGATGGCACGGATTGAATCCATCCGGAAGGTGTCAAAATCGCCACCTGCGCGGTGCATTTGCACCAAATCGGACGTGATGGCAATAAAGGCGTTGTTGATATCGAGTGAAAGGCGATCGCCAAACAAGGCATTGCGGCGTTTTTTATAAATGGCCTCCCGCTGAATGTTCATCACGTCATCATACTCCAACAAGCGCTTCCGAATACCAAAGTTGTTCTCTTCTACTTTTTTCTGCGCACGTTCGATGGAGTTGGTGACCATGCGGTGCTGAATCACATCGCCGTCTTTGTGGCCCATCCGGTCCATCAAACCCGCAATCCGATCGCTTTGGAACAAACGCATCAGCGAATCCTCCAGCGATACATAAAATTGCGACGAACCCGGGTCGCCCTGACGACCGGCACGGCCGCGCAACTGGCGGTCTACCCGGCGACTTTCGTGGCGCTCGGTACCAATGATGGCCAAACCACCCGATTCTTTTACGCCGGCACCCAACTTGATGTCGGTACCACGACCGGCCATGTTGGTCGCGATGGTTACTTTACCCGCCTGGCCTGCTTCCGCTACAATTTCCGCCTCGCGCTGGTGCTGCTTGGCATTCAATACATTATGGTCGATGCCGCGAATTTTGAGCATACGACTCAGCAATTCTGAAATTTCAACCGAAGTGGTACCCACCAGGATTGGGCGTCCAGCCTCGCGTAAACGGATGATTTCGTCGATGACGGCATTGTATTTTTCACGCGCCGTTTTATACACCAGGTCTTCCTCATCTTTCCGCGAAATATTGCGGTTCGTTGGGATCACCACCACATCCAATTTGTAAATATCCCACAATTCTTTGGCTTCCGTTTCCGCAGTACCGGTCATACCCGCCAGTTTGTGGAACATCCGGAAGTAGTTTTGCAGGGTTACGGTCGCGTAAGTCTGGGTAATTTCCCCAACTTCTACATTTTCTTTTGCTTCCAGGGCCTGGTGCAAACCATCCGAATACCGGCGGCCTTCCATCACACGACCCGTTTGCTCATCTACAATTTTCACCTCCCCTTCAGGCGATACGATGTACTCATTGTCGCGATCGAACAAAGTGTAAGCCTTCAACAATTGCTGAATAGCGTGTACCCGGCGGCTTTTGATGCCATAATCCTGCGAAAGGTGTTCTTTGGCTTCCGTTTTTTCAATTGGAGAAAGCGCCGCATCCTTATCAATGGCGACCAGTTCGGACGCAATATCGGGCATAATGAAAAAACCAGGGTCGTTGCTAAACTTGGAAAGGTATTCAACGCCTTTTTCGGTCAGTTCAACGTTGCGGTTTTTTTCATCAATGTAAAACAACAATTCACGGTCTACCTCAGGCATCCGTTTGTTGTTTTCCTGCATGTAAAAATTGTCGGTCTTTTGCAGCAATACCTTTACGCCTTCTTCACTGAGGAATTTGATGAGCGGACGGTATTTGGGCAATGCGCGGTGGGTGCGCAACAAGGCCATCCCTGCACCGCCTTCTTCCATGCTTAATTTGCCATCGGCGTATAATTTGCGGGCCTCGGCAAGGAACGTACTGGCTATTTTAGATTGTTCTTCAATCAGACGCTTTACGTTCGGATTCAATTCTACATACTCCTGGTCTTCGGAACCACGGGTAACCGGACCCGAAATGATCAAAGGCGTACGCGCATCGTCAATCAACACGGAGTCAACCTCATCCACAATGCCGTAGTGGTGTTTGCGCTGCACCAGTTCATCGGTATTGATGACCATGTTGTCGCGCAGGTAGTCAAAACCGAATTCGGAGTTGGTACCAAATGTAATATCACACAAATAGGCTTTTTTGCGCTCCTCAGAATGCGGCCGATATTTATCGATACAATCTACTGTGAGCATCAAAAACTCGTACATCGGGCCTACCCATTCCTGGTCACGACGGGCCAGGTAATCGTTCACCGTTACGATATGTACCCCTTCGCCGGCCACGCCATTGAGGTAAGCGGGTAAGGTTGCTACCAGGGTTTTGCCCTCACCGGTGGCCATCTCGGCAATTTTGCCATCGTGCAGCACCATGCCACCAATCAACTGTACATCGTAGTGGACCATATTCCACACCACTTCACCGCCCGCGGCCAGCCAGCGATTTTTCCAGATCGCTTTGTCGCCATTTATTTGAACATAGGTCTTACTCTTTTGTGCAGCAAGCGCCCGGTCATGGTCGGTAGCCGTCACTTCCAGGGTTTCGTTTTGGGTAAAACGGCGGCTTGCCTCTTTCATGGCCGCAAATGCTTCAGGCAAGATATCCTGCAATATTTCTTCGAGGGCTTTATCGCGGCTTTTGCGCAATTCATCCAATTCTTTGAAAAGCAGATCTTTTTCGTTAAAATCTTCTTTTTCAATGGCCTGTTCGTTGATGGACGCAATTTCGGCATCAATATTCGCCAAATAAGCGCTGATGCGTTCGCGAAACTCAAGGGTTTTGCTGCGCAAATCATCGTTGGAAAGGGCCTGGTAAGCCTCAAAATGTTGATTGGTTTCGGCTACCAACGCGTGGTATTTAGCAAGGTCGCGATCTTGTTTGGTGCCGATTATTTTCTTTAAAAAGCCGAACATATGCTTATCAGGTTTTGGGCCAGGCAATTGCATCCATCAGAAAAGCATCCATTTATCTGCTTTTTAGAAGGTGTACACATTGCACAACCGTTTCAAAGTTGCAAAGATAGTCTTTGCGGGAATTGTAGCGTGGTCATATTTCGTTCCAACTCAAGATACCGCGCTATTTTTTGACAGAATGTCAGTAAATTGCCGACGAGCAGCACTAGACTGGCAGATAAACGTGGTTGGGCTGACTATTTGCAGGTGTTGAATATAGTAACCAAGGCTGGCAGGTCTTATAACCCTCCACCCAATCGCAAAAACAACAAGCGTTTATGTCTAAGCCAATCATTATTGTCATGGGCGTTTCCGGCACCGGAAAATCAACCATTGGTCGTTTACTGGCAGAAACCACCCAGTTGCCTTTTTTTGATGGCGATGATTATCACCCGATTGAAAATATTCGGAAAATGCAGGCTGGGCAACCGCTCAACGACCAGGATCGGCAAGGCTGGCTGGAAACCTTACATGCCCTTGCTTTGCGGGAAGCCGGTCTGGCAGGCGCTATTATTGCCTGTTCGGCGTTGAAACAAAAATACCGGGATATATTGGAAAATGGCTTGTCGGGGCCTTGCTTTTGGGTGTTTTTGCATGGTACTTTTGAAACCTTGCACGCACGGATGCAGGCGCGCACCCAACATTTTATGCCTGCACAACTGTTGCAATCGCAACTGGAAATCTTGGAGCCACCTACGCAAGCGCTACAATTGGACATTGAATTATCGCCCGGGGAAATGCTGGAGCGCATTTTAAAGGCACTCCAGCATTTCCCTGGGCTACTAATAAATTAATTGCCATATAATTGGGCGGCGGCGTTGTTGTTGGCCACCACAATTTTGATTTTGCCACTCGGAGCACGCAATAAACTCAAATCGCGCACACTGCCACGGGCCCAAAAACCACTCTGGGTATTGTCCAAACGGGTAAATGCGCCGGTGCCATCCCCCAACAACAAAGCGCCGGTGCCCGCATCACAAGGCCCCGTTTCTACCTCAAAACCGTTTTTATTGCCCGCAAGCATCAGGTCTAGTTTGCCATCCTGGTTGAAGTCGTGTGCCAAAATGCCCTGAATTGGAGCGGCCTGTACCGAACGTGGGAGGGAATGGCGAATAAATTTGCCCCCTTTGTTTTCCCACCAACAGGTTTCCAGGCTGTACGCTTTTAAGTTGAGGGCTTCATCCAGGTCTTTCTTCGGCCAAACATCGTCTATCTCCGCCAACCCATATTTGGAAGCATACAAGAATTTTTTCTTCAAAATGGGCATTTGCTTGGTAATCACGTCCTTTTGAATCATCGGATATTCCTTACCCTCTTCAAAAAAGGTCATAATCGGGTCCAGGGTGCCATTTTTATCAAAGTCTTTGGCATAGCAACTCAAAGGCGCCTTTTCGCTGGCTGTGTACCGCGTGTTAAGCCCCAAATTGCCGGTAACCAGGTCCAGGTCGCCATCCTGATCCAAATCGGCCACGGAAAGGCGGTACCAGATGCCATTCGAGTTTTCCAGTCCAAATTTGGCCGTAACATCTACGTATTTACTACCCAGAAATTTGAAAATACGGATCGGCATCCATTCTCCAACCACCACCATTTCTTCCTGGCCATCGCCGTCTAAATCCTGGCAGGAAAAATCGGTGATCATACCGCATTTTGTAAAGTCGCCGCCTACTTCAGCGGTCACATCAACCATGCGATTGTTGTCATTGCGCAAAATATAACTTTGTGGGGTTAGCGGCCATTTGTCGGCCACTGCCCGGCCACCTACAAAAATATCCTGGTCCCCATCGCCATCGTAATCATGGGCCATCACCCGCATACAAGCCTCCCGGTTTTCAGGAATGAGGGTCGGATTTACCCTGGCAAAGGTGCCTTTCCCATCTACATTCAGGTAAAGGCGGTTTTGCCAGGCCTGGGTGCGCGTGGCAACAAGGGCTTCCACGCCGCCACTCACCACGAATAAATCCTGGTCTCCATCGCGGTCAAAGTCAAAAAAGACCGCGCCTTGATCTTCAAACACCTTTTCTACGGCCCAGATATTATCCGAACTTGGTTTAAAACGGCCATCGGGGGTTTGGATGTACAGGTTTGCGGGCGATTGAAAAGCATTGCCGATGAAGAAATCATCCAGCCCGTCGTTGTTTACATCGCCTTTCGCCACCAAAGGACCCAACTCCGATTCCATCCAGGGGTTGAGTGGAAATTGCTCGAAATCGTTGAAATCATTTTCAATATGAACAAAATTCACCCCGGAGGCGGGTG
>CAIVGO010000786.1 GCA_903905445.1 uncultured Bacteroidota bacterium | reverse complement strand
GACCGAACAAGACAATGCCTATTTTGAGGTAGAACGCTCGGTAGATGGATTACAGTTTGAGGTACTGGGCAAGGTAGCGGGCGCGGGGAATAGTACCTCCATTCAGCAGTATCAGTTTGTGGATGAAAAGCCAGTTGCGGGGGATAATTTTTATCGGTTGCGGCAGGTGGATTTTGATGGGGGGGAGGCGTATAGTCCTGTAGTAAGTGTAAACATAAAAGGGGCAGCAAGCATACATTTAGCACCCGTTCCTGTTGCAGATATATTGCGTGTTACCTTGTTGGATGATGTGGTGGAATCTGGTACATGGTTTATTTATGATGCCATGGGAAAGCGGATACGCTCAGGAATAATCGATGAAAATCAGAGGATAATTGAGCTGGATTTAGGCGATTTGATCCAAGGGGTTTATTTGTTTGAGTGGTCGAACCTCAGATCACGACAAAACAAACTATTTACAAAAAAATAAATAATGTATTGTTAATCAAATTGTTGTAAATGCAATGCTTTGTTCATTTTAACTTAACATAGCAGTTCTAGGTTTGTGCGGTTAAAACAAACACTAGACTTACATTGCTATGAAACGTTCCACCAATATTTTTTTGTTTTTGTTTTTTGTGCAATCATTATTGGCACAATCAGGTCCTTTTTCCTTTCTTAATAATATTAATGGCACCTATCCTTCTAGTACTAATCCATTTTCATCTGGTCAAATAATTTCACCAAATACATCAAGTACAGGTATTGGACACGTTGGTGTTGTTGCAAATCCAGGAACAGATCGTTATAATTGCAGAAATTGGGGAACGTCCACATCAATTAACCTTGGCAGATATATTTCATGGATAATAATTCCAAATTCAGGCTATGATATAAGCTTTGCAAGTTTATCCTTAACAATACAATGTTCTCAAACTGGACCGGATGAGCTTGCGGTTAGATCAAGTGTCGATAATTATGCATCAAATCTTTACACGGCTTCAGGTATTCAAGGCGATGCTGTAACAGGTGACCCCCAAATTTCAAATCATATTATTAATCTTTCATCCATTACAAATCGAACTACGCCTACAATTATAAGGTTGTATGGTTATGACGCATCTAATGTCAATGGCACAATGAGCGTTAATGATTTTAATTTTATGGGTACCTTGCCAATAAAACTATTGTCATTTACAGCCAAAACAATTGAAAACAAAACACAACTTTCCTTTTCTACTGCCACCGAAGAAAACAATGACTATTTCAGCATCGAGCGCTCGAGCAGTGGCATAGACTTCCGCACCGTCGGTAAAGTAACTGGTGCCGGTACAACCACCAGCATCCAAAAATATACCTTCCTGGATGAAAATCCATTCCCCGGCACCAATTACTACCGCCTGAAACAAACCGACTTTGATGGTCAATTCACCTACAGCCCCGTAATTACCGTCCAGTTCGATGGGGCTGGTGGTTTTCGCTTGTTCCCGGTGCCCGTAAAAGATCAGTTGTCCTTGCAACTCGACGAACCGGATGCTTTTGAGAGCCAATGGGCGGTGTATAATGCGCTGGGCCAGTTGGTGTTATCGGGCATTTTGCCAGAAGAGCAAAGCAGCCTTGATTTGAATGTAAGTGATCTTGCGCCGGGCATGTACTGGTTGCAGCGTACATCTGGTCGCGCGCGCAGTAGCCGGAT
>CAIVGO010000785.1 GCA_903905445.1 uncultured Bacteroidota bacterium | reverse complement strand
AGGTTTGCCCGCCTATCTGCAACACATGGATTGTGTGCTGATTCCGTTTTTGTGCAATACCCTCACGGCCAGTATTTATCCGCTCAAAATCAATGAGTATCTTGCAGCAGGCAAAGCGGTGGTGAGCACGGCCTTTTCGGACGATATCCAGGGGTTTGCCGAGTATATTTATTTGGCACAAGACCATACCGCGTTTATCGAGCAAATTGAACGGGCGCTGCAAGAAAATGACCCCACAATGGTACAAAACCGCAGTGCCTTGGCCGAAACCAACAGCTGGGCAGCCCGCATCCAACAATTGTGGCAGGAAATAGACCGTGTACGGGGCAACCGCTCAAAACAAGCAGCAGCATGAAAGAACCAAAAATTGAACTGACCGGCTACCAACGCCTCATCGAAGGGGGCATGAAAGCCTTTATTATCCTGGTACTGACGGCTATTTTTTTAAAAATACTCGTTTTTTAACCCTGCATCAACCCAAATAATATGGCAGCGACACCCAACCACGGCGATCTTTTTTCGAAGGGCAACACTCCCGGCGCGCGCTTGCGCAGCTGGTTCGATCAGCAGTCCTGGGCCGAAGGGGTAAACACGCCCATGGGGATTTTCCTGTTGTTGCTCGCAACGCTGCCGGTATCTTATATGCTTTCGGTACTCGAATTCAAGGTAAGTTTTGTGCTTTTTTTGGTGCTCATTGGCTTTCCGGTGGTGGTGGTGTGTTTGTTCAACCTCACGTTTGCGTTGGGAACCTTGCTATTGGTGGCCGTTTTGGTGGTTTTTGGGGCCAAATACACCAGTGCACCCATCGGGACATTGCTGGATTTGCTCATTTTAGTGAGTGCGGTGGGTATTCTATTGCGACAAATCAAGGAGCGCGACTGGAGTTTTGCCCGCTATCCTTTGAGTTTTATGATTTTGGTGTGGTTGTATTATAATGTGTTGCAGGTGCTCAATCCGTATGCCGAATCGCGCATGGCCTGGTTGTTTACCGTGCGCAGCGTGGCCATTCAGCAGGCGGTATTTTTTATTGGGGCATACGCCTTGCGCAACCACCGCGCCGGGATCATGGGCTTGCTCAAATTGGTCATCCTGATTTGCGGAATTGGGGCATTATACGGGTTAAAACAGCAGTTTCTGGGCTTTTCGGCCACTGAAACCAACTGGATGATGGCCGATAAAGAGCGGTACCAATTGTATTTTCAGTGGGGCATGATGCGTATTCCGTCTTTTTGTTACGACCCTACCACCTTTGGTATTTTAATGGCTTGTTTTTCCATGTTTTGTGTGGCCCTGATTGCGGGACCTACCCAAATGTGGCAAAAAGGCGTATTGGGTTTTCTCTTGTTGTGCTCGGTTTGGGCCATGGCGTATACGGGTACCCGCACGGCGTACGTGCTCATTCCGGCGGGCGCGGTGTTTTACGGTGGACTAACCCTGAGCAAACGCGTCGTGATCGTCGGGTTTGTATTTGCCCTGCTTGGTACGGCATTTATCCTGAAATCCTCCTCGAGCGGGGTGATTTATCGGATTCAATCGGCATTTCGGCCGAGTAAAGATGATTCAATGAACCTGCGCCTCGAAAACCAGAAAAAAATTCAGCCTTACATCCAAACGCATCCTTTTGGCGGCGGCTTGGGCAGTTGCGGGGTTTGGGGCAAGCGGTTTAACCCCAACAGCGAATTGTCTAATTTTCCCCACGACTCCAGTTTTGTGCGCATGGCCGTGGAATTGGGCTGGATTGGGCTGATTTTATACACTTTGATGCATTATTTCGTGTTGCGTACGGGCTTGTACTACTTTATCCGTTGCCGCGATCCGCTTATCAAGGCCATCTATGCCGGTATTACCACCTGGTGTTTTATGCTCGCCGTGGCTTGTTATGCCCAGGAGGCCATTTTGCAGTTGCCGATGAATGTGATTTACAATATTTTCCTAGCTGTGCTGGTCACCTTGAAAAATTTCGATCCGGCATTTCAGGAAATCAAAAATTAGGATATCCCAGTACCAAAAGTGCCTTAACAAAAAAACAAAAACCGTGCAACGCAACAAACTTTATCCAACAGCGGCCCTGCTGCTCTGCCTTAGCGCCAGTCTCGTACACGCGCAACAAACTGATTTTGATAACATTGTGCAGCCTTTGGAGGCAAAGGCCCGCGATTTTTCGGAATACTTGGTGCAACTTGCCTGGCAAAACAACCCCGAATCGGCCATTGTGCTCGATGAAAAATTGGTGGCCGAAGCGACTGCCAAAAACGCCCGCAAAGAATGGATGCGCGATGTGCAAGCGACTTTCAACCTCAATGAATCCAATTTGCGGTCACCCGATTCCTCGAGCAATGTCTTTTTTCCGCGCTACAATTTTGGCCTGAGCCTCAATTTGTACAACGTGATGAGCCAAAAAAACAAGAATAAAATTGGGAAAAAGGAGGTGCAAATTGCCGATCACAAAATAAACCAGCGCAAACTGCAACTGCGGGAAGAAACCCTCGCGCGCTATGCACAGTACAAACTCGCCAAAGCCATTTTGGAAAAACGCGCACTCGCCGAGCAGGAAATTTATACCAATTACGTACTGATTCAGCAATTGTACAAAACGGATGAAAAAACGCTGGAAGACTATACCAACGCGACCAGCGCTTATTACGCCGCCCAGGAATCGCGCCTGAAAGCCGATACCGAAGTGCAAATTGCGCGCTTATCGCTCGAAGCCATCATTGGGTTGAAATGGGAACAAGTGCAACATCCGGCCAAAACCGAATGATCCTTACTTGATTTGTTCGCTGGTCATGCCAAAACGCCGTTCGCGGCGCTGGTAACTTAAAATGGCCTCAAACAACTCCTTACGACCAAAGTCGGGCCAAAAAACCGGGGTAAAATACAACTCGGTATAAGCAATTTGCCACAACAAGAAATTGGAAATGCGGGTTTCGCCGCTGGTTCGAATAAGCAATTCCGGATCGGGAATGCCATTGGTGCTGAGTGCCGCCTCAAAGGTCGATTCCTTGATGTCTTCGGCTTTCAACAGTCCTTTTTGGGCTTGTTCGGCAATAATGCGGGTAGCGCGCAGAATTTCCCATTTGGCCGAATAATTGAGCGCCAGCACGAGGGTGATGCGGTCGTTATTTTTGGTTTGCTCAATGCCCTCCATCAGGGTTTTGTAGGTAGCCGCGGGCAATGCCTCAATATCGCCAATGGCTTGCAGGCGCACTTTGTTTTTGTTCAGATCGCGGATTTCCCCTTTGATCGTTTCTACCAGCAAGGTCATTAAGGCGGTCACTTCGGCGGGCGGGCGGTTCCAGTTTTCAGTGCTGAAAGCGTAGAGCGTCAGGTATTGCACCCCGATCTCGGCCGCGGCTTCGGTAACTTCGCGCACACTTTTTACCCCACTCCGATGCCCCAACAACCGCGGAATGCCTTTTTGTTTTGCCCAACGGCCGTTGCCGTCCATAATAATGGCAATGTGTTTCGGTACATTTTCCAGGATAATTTGCGACTTATGGTCGGACATGGCATTTCATTTTAACCGCCAAATATACAGATGCGTGGGGGATCTTAGGGCCAATTCTGTTAATTTGTTGCGTTGTTTCTGTTTAAAAACGTTTTTCTCGAATTATTTTTGGGATTTAGACCAAGGTTTTTTGAAAAAATTGAATCTTCGCCATTGCAGCGTAAAACTGCTGCTTCACCTGAAGAAAATCACTGCCTTATGCTGCACGCGATTCGCCAACAATACAACGCTGCTTTTACTGAAGCCAAATACCATGCCTTTATGCAAACGGTCGATGCGGCCTTTGGAGAGGCGGTCACTTTTCGAGTAAGCGAAACACCCGTTTTTGTACCTCAAAACCTCAAACAGCAACTGCTGCAAGGGGTTTCGGATATTTGTGCGGTGCTCACCCAGCCCGATTTTAAGCAAAAAAGCGAGGCCGCGTTGCCGACGCATTTAAGGGTGCCCGGCGAAGATGAACATACGATGTTCCTGCAACTCGATTTCGGAATTTGTAAAGATAAAAACGGTGGCTTAACCCCGCAACTCATTGAAATGCAAGGCTTTCCGTCGTTGTATTTCTTTCAGCACATGCTGGCCGAATCGTACCGCAAGCATTTCGACATTCCGGCCGAAATGCACCATTTGTTTGGCGGACTGACGCCGGAATCCTACATCGCATTGATGCGCGAGGTAATTGTGGGCAATTCAAAACCCGAAAATGTGGTGCTGCTCGAAATTGAACCGGAAAAACAAAATACCCGCATCGACTTCTGGGGAACGGCCCAATATTTGGGCATAAAAGTGTTGTGCCTGAGCAAAGTGCTCCGCGAAGGCCGCGATTTGTATTATTTGGACGAGCAAAACCGCAAAATCGCAATCGAGCGCATTTACAACCGCATCATTTTTGATGAACTGGAAAAACGCAACGATCTGCCCCGCGCTTGGGATATGACCACCGAGGTAAATGCCGAATGGGTAGGACATCCCAACTGGTTTTTCCGCATCAGCAAACATACCCTGCCTTTTATGCAATCGGCTTTTGTGCCCGAAACGCATTTTGTAAGCGACCTGAAAACCATCCCGACCGACCTTGAAAATTGGGTACTCAAGCCCTTGTTTTCATTTTCCGGTCAAGGCGTGATGATCAATGTGACCCGGGAAGATGTGGAAAAAGT
>CAIVGO010000784.1 GCA_903905445.1 uncultured Bacteroidota bacterium | reverse complement strand
GCCGCCAAACTGGGTGCCATATTGCAACGAAGCCGCCCCGCGCACCACTTCAATGCGCGAAAGTGCCTCTGTCGGCGGGGTATAGTAACTTTCCGGGTAGCCCAAAGCATCGGCACTCATGTCGTACCCGTTCTGGCGGGTATTGAAATTACTGGTTCTGTTCGGACTCAACCCGCGGCCGCCAATGCCCAATTGCAAGCCGGCTCCGTCGCTTTCCCAAATGTTCAAACCCGCCACCCGCGCAAAAACCTGCCGCGCATTGTTGGTCGATAGATTGGCGGTGATCCCATCCAACCGCACCACCTCGCTCTTTTTACCCTCATAAATGGCCATGCCTTCCACCGCCCGCAAGCGCGACATACCCATCGTGTTGCCGTCTTTTTGCTGTATGGTTACTTCCCGCAATTGCTGCTGACGCGTACTGTCGCCCAAACCCGGTTGCGCATACACGCACAAGGGAAGGGTGGTCCAAAAAAGCGCAATGATCGCCTTGTTTGCTTGCTGTTTACACATAAGACCATTTAATAAGGTAAAATCCATGTTTTTGGACGCCAAATGTCTTGTACGGTCGTCAAATCCAACTGTGGGTCGATCAGGAGTTTACTCGGACGCGCATTGATCGTTACATACACCTCCGCGCGCACTTTTACCTGCTGAACACCTTGCGCTTCATAATGTTTTTTCAAAAAATGGGCAAATTGTAAAATCATGTCGGGCTGCATCGCCATTTGTTTTTCCTGGTGGTTGCACAAAAAGGCCTGATTGTCTACCACGCCCTCTCGGCCCGTAACGCCATCTTTTACATAAAACAAAGCGGTGCCGGCCTTTTCCATCAGCATCACCCGCCACGAAAAACGATAGCCTTCCTCGGTCCAAAATAAATTGCCCGGATAAGCTAAATACCGCCACGGAAAACACAAGTGAAAACACACAAAAATACCCAACAAAATCATGCGAAGTTGCTTATTCCCTTCAAAAACAGGGTTTTTAGACCATTTTATAGGACGTGTTGGCAATATTTTACCTAAAATAGCCAACACCTGCTGATGAAATTTTTCCGGGAAAAAAATCAACGTCGCCCCGATCATCACCACCGGAAAAACCCCAATTTGAAACAAAATACCGGTAATCGTGTGAAAAAATACCACGGTCGCGTACGCCCATACCCGTGTGCGCGACCACGAAAGCCACCCCACAATGGTGCAATCATACAACATGCCTGCCCAACTAAATACCCACGGCAAATAATGCCAGGCAAAAATAGGCCCTAGCACCGGAATGGCATCGGCTGCCGGCAACCAGATCCGCAAAGGCAGGGCTTCGATCAGCCAAGGGTAGTTTATTTTGGCCAAACCCGCATACACGTACACGGTGCCTAATAAAAATTGAAAGATCAAAATGCTCCAGCGCGCGGTTTCGGTGCCATAAATACCTGGTTTCCGCCAGGCATCCACCGAAAACATGCGATGTGCAGGCACAAAAATCAATATCAATGCTACCCAACTCACAAAATAATAGTGGTTGAGGTAATAAGTCAAATCAATGAGCTCGGTGTAGGTAAAACACACAAAAAACAAGGCCGCGCTCCAGCGATAATACCAACCCAATAAAATCCCCAAAGCACCCAATATCATGCCCACATGCAAGGCGTACATGCCCGTAGGCGACAATAAGGTCACCCATTCAAAACCAAAATATTTAAACTGCATCTTGCTTTCAAGATAGTGGTCTTCAATCCAGCCAAATGCCCAAAAACGCAGGGTGCTGCCCAACATCAACAACCCAAATACCATCCGAAATACCGCCAAAGGTGCCGCCGAAACAGGGGCATGCAACCAGTTTTTAATCGAAAACCGCGTTTTTGGGGTGAAATCAGTGGTTAACAGGCGCATTGCGATGGTTTATAAACTATCCAAAAATTGAAGCAATGCCGCCCGATCTCCAGCACCCAATTGCTTGTACTGATCGCGGGATGAAGCACCCTCGCCTCCATGCCACAAAATGGCCTCTTCCGCATTGCGCGCCCGCCCGTCGTGCAGGAGAAAGGTGTGGTTATTCACGGTTTTAATCAAACCCAAACCCCAAAGCGGCGGGGTGCGCCACTCGCTGCCACTGGCGAGGTAATCCGGACGATTATCCGCCAATTCAGGCCCCATATCGTGCAAAAGCAAGTCGGTATAAGGAAAAATGCGCTGGTTTTGCAAGGCTGCAATGGCACCCGTTGAGCCCGTTTGCATTTCCGGACGATGGCAAGTGGCGCATTTTAACTCCGAAAACAGCCATTT
>CAIVGO010000783.1 GCA_903905445.1 uncultured Bacteroidota bacterium | reverse complement strand
GCCTCGTCGCCCAGATTTTGGACTTCCTCCTCGTAGGTATTCCTGCGGTCGCGTCGCAATTGTGCCAACTGCAATTTGCTTTGTTCGTTGGTAAGATACCCAAATACCTGCACCACCAGGCGATTTTGTGGGTCAAACCACTGTGCGCCTTCTTTTTCATTATTGCTTTCCCGTTCGCGCCAATCGGGTTTGTTCCAGGTGCGCAGGCAAAAAGCCTGATCGGGCAGTGTGCGGGAGTTTAAAACATCTTCTTTCGGATTTATGCCAAATAATTGAACCAGCTCAGAATCGGTGATTAGTTCGCAACCATGGTCTTTCCAGAGGTTGATGCGTTGGGTAGAAGCGGTGCTGCTGGTATCTGAAACCGCTTGATCTGGCAGGCGGGCAGTATCATGTTGCTGCACACTGCCCGAATTGCAGGAAAAAAGGGTAGCGGCAGACAAGACGGAAATGTAAAAGGCGATGCGCATTGAAGATAGATAAATTAGGTTAGTTGTTTTTCAGGGGACGCTTAAAAAAGCAAAGCAGTGAAAGATTTGCAAAATAAGGGCAAAGATAGCGCCATATCGGGCAAAATACACATCCTCTCCTCCACCTATGTGCTATTTAAAACCACAGCATCGAGGGAGGTTTGATATTAATTCGGTTGAAAAAATAGTCAAGGGGGTTAAAATTGGTACATTATTCCGTTCTTTTGCCCTCATTAAAACGAAAATTTCAAATCAAGTTCAAGACAATAAACAGGTATGCAACAACAGAACAAAGAAATTTGGGGCCATCCCCGCGGACTTGCACTGCTTTTCTTCACAGAAATGTGGGAACGCTTTAGTTATTATGGCATGCGGGCCATTTTTACGCTGTATATGATGAAGGCGTTGCTTTTTTCAAAAGAGACGGCCTCTTCTATTTACGGTAGTTACACCGGTTTGGTTTACCTCACGCCCTTGATTGGTGGATATGTAGCGGATCGCTACTGGGGTAACCGCAAATCGATTGTAGCGGGCGGTATGTTGATGGCCATGGGTCAGTTTTTGATGTTTGGCAGTGCTTCTATGTACCAAAATGTGGATGTTGCAAGCAGTTTATTGTGGGCAGGCCTGGTTTTTTTGATTGTGGGCAATGGTTTTTTCAAGCCGAATATTTCATCCATGATCGGGCAGATGTACACAGAAGGCGACAAACGCCGGGATGCGGCCTACACCATTTTTTATATGGGTATCAACCTGGGTGCGTTTATTGCCCCCTTGGTATGCGGCTTTGTTGGGGATACCGGTAATCCAGCCGATTTCAAATGGGGCTTCTTATCGGCCGGTATCGGGATGATCCTGGGCACCATTTTGTTCCAAACCCAAAAGGATCGTTACGTTATCGCCCCCGATGGCAGTCCAATTGGTGCGCAACCCAACACGTCTATTAAATCAGATGATGGCAATGAATCTGCTGGTCTTGGTGCCAAACAATTGTTGTTGGGCGGCGGCATGTTGGTGGGTTTATTCTTCTTATTCTTCTCAGTACTAGAATTCGACTGGATTGGCGCATTGATCTATTCGGCCACTATTTCGATGATGACCATGATTATCACGGATGGTTCGCTCACCAAAATTGAGCGGGATCGGATCCTGGTCGTATATGTTTCTGCCTTTTTCGTGATCTTTTTCTGGGCGGCTTTTGAGCAGGCAGGCGCATCGCTTACCTTTTTTGCGGAAGAGCAAACAAACCGGAGTCTGTTTGGGATGATCATCCCGGCCAGTTATTTCCAATCGGTCAATGCAGTGGCGGTCGTATTATTGGCGCCACTTACCGCTGCAATCTGGGTAGCCCTGGCGAAACGCAAATCAGAACCTAATTCGTTGGTAAAACAGGCCCTGGGCTTGGTTATCCTGGCGTTGGGTTATGCCGTGATCGCGATCGGTGTTAAAGGATTGGGCCTTGATTCAAAAGTAAGCATGTTTTGGTTGATCGCATTGTATGTGATCCATACCATTGGCGAATTGTGTTTGTCGCCCATCGGCTTATCGCTGGTATCCAAACTGGCACCCATGCGCTTCGTTTCCCTCTTGTTTGGTGTATGGTTTTTGGCAAACTCAGTGGCCAATAAAGCGGCTGGTCAGTTGAGCGGCCTGTATCCACCTGCTGGCAGCGAATACAAAAAAGCCATGGACAATGGCATTGATGCCACGACCTACCGCGGTATTCTGGAAGGCACGGTTCAAATGACGCCCGAGCAAGCACAAATAACCGAAGCAAAAGAAATTCCTACGCAATATCCCAAGTTTTTGGGTAGCCCAATCAAAGATCTGTATCAATTCTTCATCATCTTCCTGGGGATGTCGGGGGTAGCAGGGCTTATTTTGTTTGGGCTCTCGTTCCCCTTGCGGAAAATGATGCACGGCGCGGATTAGTGATGAGTGATGAGTGAGTAGTGAGGAGTGATATGGTGGGTTTTTCAGATTTAATATCTTTGAAATAATTTCATGATTTGTGAAAATCACTCCTCACTCCTCACTCCTCACTCCTCACTCCTCACTCATCACTCATCACTCCTCACTCCTCACTCACTTTTTTTCGCTAATAACAGCTGAACGCGTTGTGTTTTATGCTATGTTTGTAGCAAGGACTATCTTTGAAGCTCCTAGCCGTTAAATGTCTTTATTTCAAATTGAATTTCAACACATTATGCAGTACAAGAACACAAAACTGCTACTGATCGTTTTGTTTGCACTCGTAACCGGGTATGCCAACCACGCACAGGCGCAATGCAATTTCACGCTGGAGATGGGCGATGCCTTTGGTGATGGGTGGAATGGCGGCACTGTGACCATTATAAATGGTGATTCTACCTATGTTTTTGGGTTAAATAATCTCTCGGACGATGGAAACGACAGTACCGTTATTTTTTCTGTAAAAGATGGATTGCCCATTATTCTGAGTTGGCAGCCCGGCTTTTTCGATGCGGAAGTTTTTTTTAGTCTGTACGATGCTGATGGAACCTTGCTTTATTTTGATTCTATCCCCAATCAGGGTGCACTATATAATGGCATTGCCAACTGCCCAAGTTGCTACAAACCGACGAAGTTGACCAATGAGAATATTTACGATACACGCGCCAAATTGAGATGGACCAATGTTAATCCGGTTATTCCTGCGGGCTGGTACGTAATTTATGGCAAAAAAGGGTTTGTTCCGGGCCCGGGTGTTGGAGATACAGCGTACACTACCCTGCCCAAAGTTACCCTGACGGGCTTGGAGAAAAAAACGGAGTACGATTGGTACTTACGCCAGGATTGCGGCAACAATGACTTGAGTTTGCTCACGGGGCCAGTCAGTTTTGAAACTTATTGGAGCAATGATGTGGGTGTAGTAGGGGTTGAAGGGCCGCAAACTGCTTGCGATTTGGGCGTTGAGACCGTTAAAATTTTGATGAAAAATTTTGGCTCAAACC
Organism: uncultured Bacteroidota bacterium; assembly: GCA_903905445.1. Lineage (GTDB taxonomy): Bacteria > Bacteroidota > Bacteroidia > Chitinophagales > Saprospiraceae > M3007. The sequence continues at coordinate 7,047 of CAIVGO010000783.1, read as the reverse complement.
CACAGTCGCTTATCCCTTTCCGGTACAGTGTGAATGGCGAAGATGCGGGTGTGCCCCAACCACAGGATGGTTTTTATACGGGGGTTTTGGGCAAAGACAGCACCGAATTGATTGCATTTGAAACCACCTACGACTTTTCGGAGGCGGGCGAATACTTGATCACCGTATACACCCAAATGGGCGGTGATGAAGATTTTACTAATGACACGTTTAATTACTATATCGTCAACCGCCTGACCGCACCTTACAAGCAAGACTTTGAAGTTTGGTCGGGTGGCTGGTATGTTGATACGGCCAGTGTAGCGCCTTCCTGGGTATTGGGCGACCCTGAAAAAATGGACCTGGATACGGCTGCAAGTGGTGTAAATGCCTGGTTGACGAGTTTGACCGGCGGATATAATCTTAGTGAAAAATCCTACCTCGCTTCCCCTTGTTTTGATTTTTCGGAAGCCAGTTCGGATCCTTATATTTCATTTGCGTTATACCTTAATTTGAACACATTTTTTGATGCGGCTTTTCTGGAAATGAGCCTGGATGATGGTGCCACCTGGAAAAAGGTTGGGGCGCAGAATGAAGGGTTAAATTGGTACAACACCGTCAATTCGTTCCAGAATTTGGGCGATGTGTGGTCGGCATCAACCCAAGGCTGGGTAAATGCACGGCATCAGTTAACAGGCGCACAAGGACAAGCGCAGGTGCGTTTGCGTTTTGCATTATTCGGCAGTCCGTTTTCACTGGGCAATTTGGACGGAATGGGTGTTGATGATATTCGGATTGATGTTCCGTTTGTAAAAGACCTTGCTGGCCAAAAAGTGAGCACGCTGGGACAGTCTTCTGAATGTGGGTTGCAAGCCGACAAAGTCACGTTTGTACTTTCCAACCTGGGTTCAGCCGCTCAATCGTTTTTCAAAGTGGCTTATTCCGTAAATGGCGGAACACCCGTTGTGGAAAATCTGAATAATGTAGTGCTTGCGCCAGATGCATCGTACACCTACGTTTTTAATACGCCTTTCGACAGCCGCGATGGTGCGTTTGAAATTAAATGCTGGCCGGTACTGACTGGAGAACAGCAGCCTACCAACGACACCGTTATTTATAACGTACGTCATTTGCCCTTGCAATTGCCTTTAAAAGAGAATTTTGAAGCATTGGGTGCGAGTGGTTTATTGCCAAGCGGTTGGAAAGCAAGCGCTGGGTTTGTGGGCAATGGCCACGCCAATGTATCGTATGTGTACTATGTCAACATGTACGACGGGCTGGATAGTTTTGCCCTGAGTTCACCGCGGTATGGGGTGCTTTCGAGCGACGATTCCTTGAATTTTCAGTACCGCATCACCAATTGGAATTCCAACGGAGCGGTTGGTACGGTTTTGGCCACGGGCACTAACTTTAAAGTGCAAGTATCGGACGATTGTGGCGGTACCTTTACCACCCTTTATACCATTGATAAATCGAACCATACGCCTACTGCCAACTTACGCAAAGTGTTTGTAGACCTCGCTAGTTATGCAGGCAAATCACTCATTGTGCGTTTTGTAGGAAATTGGACGGCCGGCGATTTTAATTTTGACTTGGATAATATTAATTTGGATGCGGGTATATCAGCCACAACTTTCCTCGACGGTTTGACCTTATTGACCTTGCAGCCGAATCCGACCACGGGTTATTTTACCATTCGTGCACAGTTTGAACAAGCGGTAGAAAACCTGCAAGTGTCCGTATTTGATTTGGTAGGCAATCAATTGTGGAGCCAGCAAAACGATAAAGTGACCGATTTGAACGCGCAATTTGATTTATCGGCTTATCCTGCAGGGATGTATTTTGTACGTCTGATGGCGGAGGGCAAAATTTTGACCAAAAAGATTGTAAAGCAGTAAGTTACATTTTGGCGAGTTTGGTCATAAACCAAACTTCAAATCCGGTGTAAATTACATAGCACCATAGGAAAATACCCACAAACCAAGTGTTTTGTGGGTGTTTTGCTTCTTGGTATAGCAGTAAAAAAGCGATTGCCAGCACCATTTTACCAAAAACGGAAAGAGAAATCAGGTTGTTGAAGGCATACTTATCGCTGCTTTGCGCGGTAGCACTGCCTGCGTAGTACAAGCCGGTGCACACCAACATAAACAGCAATACCGATGCAATGGATAATTGCCAATGCATTTGTGCTGCGGGTACCAAAAAGTGTAAAAAACCTAATGCAGTGGAAACGCAGAGCGTTAGTCCTAACAAGTTCAGGTAAAACGATTTGGCGCGCATACAGGGTACTAAGTTTTGGAAAAGACGAATCACCCGTCGCGCAACAGTTGCCGATAAAGGGCATACAACGAGGCGATCATAAAAAGAATGGTGAGAAAAACAGCCCAAAGGGGCCGTTCGAGTTGAAAGTAGCCATCAAGGTACTTTCCGATGAAGACTCCAGCAAGGCAAGCGCCAAATAGTTGAAACGCCATACCGCTGTACTTACCAGCCGCCCGAATTGCAGCCTTACGCTTTTCCTCCGGCGACGGTGCTTGTGCCATTGTTGGCTGGTTTTAAATCTGCGTTTTTAACTGCGCCATTGGAGGCACCGAGATCCATTTTACAGGAAACATTAAATTTGGCACCGCTTTGTACCAAGAGTTTGTTGGTCGTGATTTCGCCGTCTACATCAGCGGTTTCGCGCACATTGAGCAATTCACTTACGTGTAAAATACCGCTGAATTTGCCTTCAATAACAGCATTTTGGCAGCGTATTTCGCCTTCAATAGAGCCGGTTGGTCCAATAATCACCTTAGCCTGACAAACAAGTTTGCCTTTGATGGTACCGTCGACCCGGAGATCACTTTCACAGCGCACATTGCCTTCAATAACCGTTCCTTTTACCAGTGCGTTGATGGCTCCTGCAGTAGGTGTGCTTGCAGGTTTCTTAGTATCTTCTGTAGTCTTGGTGTTGCCAAACATAGTAACTTGTTTTTTTGATTATACAAAAATGAAAAAGATTTCCGACGCACCCAAGCAATCGGAAATCTTTTTACAAAAATGCCCCTAAATGAGGGGAAAACCCTTAGAATTCTTAGAAGTTCGGGCAGTAAACACCACGACGTTCTGGTCCGCAGATTTTGTACACCAGCGAAAATTCGAAGGCGCCATTACCGTTGGAAGCCGTAGAAAGGCTAGACGTATTGATATCGTAGCTGAAGCCGATGGTGAATTGTTCGTAGTCGAAGCGGGTGCTCAAAATCAAAGCATCCATCAATTTGCCATCAGAAAGGCGGTTGGCCAAACGTGCCCAAGCACCAATTTGGAAAGCCTGGTTGTAACGACGGCTATTCCCCAAGAGGAATTTGAAGGAGTTACCGAAGTTTACCTGCCAAGATGGTCCTTGGAAGAAGGATACAACCCCTGGTACCAAGCCAAAACGTTGTCCAGTGAGGAATTCACCACCTGCATGGAACGTAAATTTGCTGTACAAAGGAATGTTTGCGTTTTCGAACGACTGATCTGCGCGGTTCAAGTGGCTGAAAGCACCACCGAAGTAGAAGTTGTTGTTTTCATCAAATACGCTGAACCACAACGCGCCCGCTGCAAGATCTACAAAGATGAAATTAGGATCCAGGATGGTTTCACCCGTCAAATTTGGATCAAACTGACCATTGTTGTTTTGGCTTGGCCATTGCAGGTTGGCACTGTTGATGCTCCGCTGGCTTACACCTGCATCAGCACCCAACACCAGGTAGTGTGCTTTTTTGCGGTAGCCACCCATTTTCTTGGCGTATGAGCCCGACAAACGCGCTTGAATCGTTCCGAACTCGGAAGCGCCCGCTTTGTCACCCCAAAAAGTACCGCCCAATCCGAAATAATCGTAGCGACCTACTGGGATTTTCTGATCATACGATGCAGAATAGGTGTTGTAAGCATTGCTTTTCAGTACAGATGCCCACTGGTTGCGGTAGTTGGCAACAATGCGGTGGTTGCAATTCATAACCCCCGTCAAGGCAGGGTTCAAATTGAGCGGGCTCTGGTAAAACTGAGAGAAGTGGATATCCTGGGCTTGTACCGCCACAGCCGCCAGCATCATCGTCAGGCAAAGCGCATAGAAGTGTAAAGTAGTTTTTTTCATAAACGGACGAACCTTGTTGTTTGGTTGAAATCAGCGTACAATATTAGGCAGGGCGTGCGTAATGGCCAAGCTTTTTTTGTTAAAGTGTGCGAAGGTAAGCTTTTTCGGGTTTTGCTAAAAAGGTTTCAAAGAATTGAATTCAAAAAATAAAAATTTAACGTTTGAACAAGAACCAAAACGAAGCAAGGCAAACTTCTATTTTGGACAGAACGTTAAGGTTTCGGGAAATAAGAGGTTTTAACATTTGAAAACGCTGCCTAGGCACAAAGACAATCTTTTTTTATCGCTTCATTGCTACTTGTTGAACCATTTTATTTTTCCAAGCGCTAAATGTACCATTTATTATCTGTTTGCGCGCTTCTTTCACCAACCAAAGATAAAAGCCTAAATTATGCAATGTGGCAATTTGCATGGCCAGGATTTCTTCGTTTATAAAAAGATGGCGCAAATAGGCCTTCGAATGCACACGACTGGTTTCAATTGGGCTCTCTGCATCAATCGGACTGAAGTCGTTTTTCCATTGCAGGTTGCGAATATGGATAATCCCTTCCGCAGTATAAAGCACCCCATGTCGAGCGTTGCGCGTTGGCAATACACAGTCAAACATGTCAATGCCACGGGCAATACACTCCAGGATATTATCAGGTGTTCCAACACCCATCAGGTAGCGTGGTTTATCTTTGGGTAATATTTCGGTGACTAATTCTGTCATTTCATACATTTCCTCGGCTGGTTCGCCTACCGACAGGCCGCCGATTGCGTTGCCTTCCCGCCCGAAACTGGCAATCGTTTCGGCCGAAATTTTGCGCAATTCAGGATAGGTGCTTCCTTGCACAATCGGAAACAAGGTTTGGGAAAAGCCATACAGGGGCGTTGTCGCATCAAAGCGATCAACACAACGCTTCAGCCAACGATGGGTCATTTCCATCGAATCTTTGGCATATTTGTATTCACACGGATAAGGAGTGCATTCATCGAAGGCCATTATAATATCGGCACCGATCACCCGCTGAATATCCATCACGCCTTCCGGGGTAAATTCGTGTTTCGAACCATCAATATGGCTTTGGAAGGTCACCCCGGTTTCCTTAATTTTGCGCCGATGACCAAGCGAATACACCTGGTAGCCGCCACTATCAGTTAGCACCGGACCTTTCCAGCCATTAAATCCATGTAATCCGCCCGCTTGCTGTATCACGTCCAAACCTGGTCGCAGGTACAAGTGGTAGGTATTGCCCAGGCATATTTGCGCCTTGATGGTCCGCTCCAATTCGTGCTGATGCACTGCTTTTACGGTGCCTGCTGTACCTACCGGCATAAAAATGGGGGTTTCGATCGCGCCATGATCGGTTTGTATCAGTCCAGCCCGTGCGCGCGTATGCGTATCTGTATGTAAAAGGTCGAAAGTCATATTGTTTAAATCAATGCGCGCCTACGCCTGGTTCCGGTGGCTGTCTAGTTTGAGTAACACTGCAATCATCAAGGTAGACCCAATTAAAGAGGTGCCCCCATAACTGATAAATGGCAGTGGAATGCCGATTACCGGAAACAATCCCATGGTCATGCCAATGTTGACAATGAAGTGAATAAAAAAGATACCCGCTACACAATACGCATAGCATCGCGAAAAATTGGAGCGTTGCCGTTCGGCCAGTACGGTGATGCGGTATAATAATAAGGTGAACAGTGTAATGATTGCCGCCACGCCAATAAAGCCTTGCTCTTCCCCAATGGTGCAAAAAATAAAGTCGGTGCTTTGCTCAGGCACATATTTGAGTTTGGTCATGTTGCCTTCCAAGAAGCCTTTGCCACTAAAACCGCCCGAACCGATGGCCATTTTGGAGTGCAACATATTATAGGCTGAACCGCGCGCCTCGGCGGCTGCTTCGGCCGGTTTGAGCCATATCTTGATGCGCAACTGCTGGTGCGGGGCTAAAACGGTGTAACAGGCAAAGTTGGCCGCAAAAACCAGGCCCGATGCCAACACCAAAATCAACATGCGCACTTGTAATTCCCGCTGAATCAGGTTGTTTTTACGCAAATAATTGGGTAAAAAAGCCGCAATAAGCAACGCCAAGTGCGGGGCCAAAACCCAATATTCGTACAATGGGGTGCTCAGGGGATCAATTTTTGATTTTTCCAAAAACCAGGAAAAAATGGGCGTCCACCACAAAATAAGCGGAACGGTAAGCGCAAAAGCGATCCACCACGGACGGGTGCGTTCTTTAAAACGGCTTATCAATTGATAATTTGTGAGTAAGATCAGCCAGGCTGCAATCAAGGGCGGCTCAAACACCAGGCCCAAAATGACCATCGCTGCACTGCCAAATCCTAAAACGTACCAACTGGGGGACAGTCCTTCGCGGTATAAAACCAACAAAAACGAAAAGAAAACCAGGGCAGAACCCGTATCTACCTGCAACAAAATAATGCCTACAGGTACTAAAAAGATGGCAAAAGCGATCAATCGGCTCCTCCATTGTCGCAAATCGACCCCCGCAGCACTCAGGTAACCCGCCATGGCCAAGCAAGTGCCAAACTTTGCTAATTCAGAGGGCTGAAACGAAAATCCGCCAATGTGGTACCAGGCATATGCGCCATTAATTTCCCGGCCAAATAAGATCGTACCGGGGAGTAAGGCTAAGGTAAAAAGGTAAATAATAAAACCGTAAGTGCGCCAAAACACCCAATCGGTCATCATAATAACGAAGATGAGCACAAAGCAAACGACCATGAAAAACAACTGCTTGCCCGTGTTGTTGCTCAAATTGAAAAAAGCATAAGGGGCTGAGCTGTCATAATTCACTGCATAAATCATCAACCAGCCAATAGAAACCAAGGCAATGTACATGCCAAGGGTCACTTTATCTATTTCGCCAAGTTGAATTGGCGTGTTGCGGAAGCGAGACACAGTGTTGTATTTTTAAGATCGAACGTTGATGCAG
>CAIVGO010000782.1 GCA_903905445.1 uncultured Bacteroidota bacterium | reverse complement strand
TGGCAAAATTATTCCGGTCAGCGCCAGCCATCCATACAGCGCCATCACGGGCAAAGAGTCTTTATTTTATGAATTTGATGTCAAAGATTCGATCAAAAGGGTCGCTTTGATGCAATTATTGCAAAATGAATTGACGCCCAACGCCATCGTAGGGGTGTTGTCGGTGTATGCCAACTCGGATGCAACCGGATACGCACCCAAAAAATGGGCAGCCGATTCCATTTCTTTCGGCGCTAATTTGTTTCAAATCCTGGAAGCGCGCGGCGCAAAAAATGTACGCAAACTCACTGCAGCCCCAGGCGCGCCTTATCCTTATGGATTTTTGTTTCAAAATGGAAACTCCAATTTTCCGGCCCGCGATACCTTTGTGACGAACAAAGATTCGATTCTCGAAATCAGGCATTTATTTCCCATCAATTGGCCCAGCGGTACCATTACATCCGCCAAATTTGGTCCGGCAAAAAAATGGCAGTCCTTACATTGGAAAACCGCAGCACCCGACCAAATCACTGATGCCGTACAATTGACCCTCAAAGGAATACGGAGTAATCAAACAGATACGGTTCTTTATCAATCATTTGTGCCTGGAAATCAGATGCTTACTGATATTTCGGTGCAGGCGTTTCCATATTTGCAATTGAGTTATGAAACCACCGATACCACGGGCCGTACGCCCACGCCCCTGCATTACTGGCGCGTGTTGTACGATGGCTACCCGGAAGGCGCGCTGGTGGGCAACGGCGTAAGTACCTGGTATGCCGATACTTTGGTTGCGGGCGACACCCTGCGCGCTACCATCCCGTTTGGCAATATTTCGTTTCAAGCCATGGATTCGCTGTTGATGCGTTACCGCATTGAAAGCGATGCGGGTATCCAAAAACAGTTTATCCAGCGCATTGGGCGCTTGCCGATCGAAAATACCCTTTCGATACCGATCCGCATCGGCACAGGAGGACTGGGTGGTGCCTATCGCCTGGTGGTGGATATTAATCCGAACCAGGATCAGCCCGAATTGTATCATTTTAACAACCTTTTGGTGCGCAATTTCTTTGTAAAAACCGACGAACGCAATCCCTTGCTGGATGTCAGTTTTGACGGGGTGCATATTCTCGATGGCGATTTGATTTCACCTAAACCGCAGGTAGTCATCACGTTGAAGGACGATAACCGATTTTTAGCCCTGCAGGATACCAGCACGTTTACCATTGCCCTCGAAGCACCCAACGGGGTGGTGCGCGAGATTGCCTGGAATGACCCACAAGTGCAGTTTTTTCCGGCAGATGGCAGTCAATTGCCCAAAAAGAACCTGGCGCGGCTCGAATGGCAACCCATTTTTACCCAGGACGGCGATTACAAACTCTTAGTAAATGGTCGGGATGCCACCGGAAATAATGCGGCAAAACTGGATTATACCGTGCGATTTAAAGTCATTACCCGATCTACCTTGTCCAACCTGCTCAATTACCCGAATCCTTTTTCTACCAGCACTTGTTTTGTGTACACCATGACCGGCGCGGAAACCCCGACCCAATTCAAGGTGCAAATCATGACGGTAAGTGGCAAAGTGGTGCGAGAAATTTTGGGTGCAGAATTTGGCCCACTTTTAACTGGAACCCACCAAAGCAATTTTTGCTGGGATGGCCGCGATACCTATGGCGACCAATTGGCCAATGGCGTGTACCTCTACCGGGTAGTGGCCAAAAAAGCCGATGGCAGCGATTTTGAATTTTTTGAACAAAACAACATTGACGGTATGTTCAAACACGGATTAGGGAAAATGGTGTTGATGCGTTAGTTTTTTTGCATCATGCGCAGCATTAAAATGTTATAAAATAGTAAAATAACAATTTGTGCTGTAACAAAAGCCCCGATCACCAGCATAAATGGGAATTGTTGCCAGGCCATGATGCCGCATAAAAGGGTGTTGCCTGCCAACAATAAGGTAAAATAAAAGAAAACCATGGGGCGGCCCATCACAAAAAAGCCC
>CAIVGO010000781.1 GCA_903905445.1 uncultured Bacteroidota bacterium | reverse complement strand
GTTTATTCACAGAAAGCCTGTTTTTTACACATTCCTCCGCCATGTTAAAAACTTGTTAACTTACATTAGGATCACATTCATTTGTAGTCAGGGGGATAGTTTTGCGCTTTAATGAAAAAAATGCGGCAAAGCGTCAATATCTTACTAGCAGTAATAGCCATACACCTTTCGTTTGCCGGATGGGTGCAGGCTTCCGGCGTTTTTACGCTTGTACCGGGTTTTACTAGTGGACAGGTTATCCGACAGGAAGTCATGGTGCCGTGCGTGCTGGAAGCGCCGATGGGCGGTGATGCTGATTCAAATGCTGCTGACCAGTTTTTTTTATTTTTTGAGAACGAGGAGGATCCCGACAATGAAGGCTCCGTTCATAAAAGTCCGAAGCACAAGTCCTTTTCGAAAAGTTACGCTTTACCGCTGTTTTCGGCACTTCAGCCGATTCGATTTCCGCGTTGCGGCACCTTAATATTGCCTGATGGCTTCCGAAGCAGCAGCGCCCTTCCTGTATTTCTTCGTTTACGCGTCCTGCGCCTGTAGAGGCACATCCCTGCGTCTATTTTCCATGCTTGATTTTTAATGTAACTACTTTCCTGTCCACTTTGTGCGGCGGGTAAACTTGCTTATCAAGCATTCACAAACGCGCGTCATCCATTTTTTACGCGTAAATTCCTGTAAATCAATTCAAAATTTTAACTTTATGAACAGAATGTTCCTGCTCATAGGCTTGGGCGTATTGTTTTTTGGCACCAGCTGCAGCAATGAAACAGAAAAACCAGAAACGGTGACGGAGGCCAAATTCCAGGTTACCAGTCCGCTAAAAAAAGACACGCTGATCAGCGCTGATTATGTGTGTCAGATCAAATCCATCCGCAACATTGAGTTGCGGGCGCTTGAAAAGGGTTACCTGGAGCATATTTACGTAGATGAAGGTCAATTTGTCAAAAAAGGCCAAAAAATGTTCCAGATCCTGCCAACATTGTATGAGGCGGAGTTTCAAAAAGCGCAAGCAGAAGCGCAGGTTGCTGAAATAGAGTACCAAAATACCAAATTGCTGGCAGAAAACAATGTTGTTTCAAAAAACGAATTGGCTATGGTGAAAGCCCGATACGAAATCGCCAAATCGGAAATGAAGCTGGCGCAGGTACACCTGGGCTTTACCGAAATCCGGGCACCATTTGAAGGCATCATGGATCGCTTATTCGTGCGGGAAGGCAGTTTATTGGATGAAGGTGCCTTGTTTACATCCTTATCGGACAACAGTAAAATGTGGGTGTATTTTAATGTTCCGGAACAGGAATACCTGAATTACAAAATGCACACGCAGCAAGGCGGACAACAAAAAGTAAAACTGCGCATGGCCAACAACGAGCTGTTTGAGTACACGGGTACGGTGGAAACGATTGAAGGGGAGTTCAACAACGAAACCGGCAATATTGCGTTCCGTGCCACTTTTCAAAACCCAAAAAGATTGCTGCGACACGGCGAAACCGGCAATATTATCCTGGAAAAACCCATCAAAAATGCCATTTTAATTCCACAAAAAGCCACGTTCGAGATTTTGGACAAACGGTATGTGTTTGTAGTCGACAAAGAAGGCGGGGTGCATTTAACCCCCATTGAAATCGCGGCAGAGATGCCCGATCTTTTTGTAATTAGCAAAGGGGTCACCGAAACAGACATGATACTGCTCGACGGTTTGCGCAAAGTGAAAGACGGGGTGAAAATCCAATACGTCTATCAGGATCCCCAGCAAGTGCTTGCTCATCTAAAGGTTTTCTCCGAATAAACCCAATCCACTATGTTTGAACAATTTATCCACAGGCCAGTACTCGCAATCGTTGTATCGGTCCTGATCTTATTAATGGGTGGGCTGGCTATTACAACCCTGCCCACCGCGCAGTTTCCGCAAATTGCCCCACCGCTCGTACTCGTAGAAACCGCCTATCCTGGCGCCAGCGCCGATGTATTGGTCAATTCGGTGCTCATTCCAATCGAACAAGCCATCAACGGCGTGCCTGGCATGCGCTACATAATTTCGGATGCCACCAGCGCTGGCGAAGCAACCATCCAAATTGTATTCAACCTGGATGTAGACCCCAATATCGCCACGGTGAACGTGAAAAACCGGATCGAAACGGTGATGAACCGCCTCCCACCCCTGGTACAACGCGAAGGCGTGGTGGTTAACTTCCTCCAGCCGAGTATGTTGATGTACGTAAACCTGTTCAGCAAGGATACCACGGCCGACGAAAAATTCCTCTACAACTTCGCCAATATCAACATGGTCAAGGAGTTGCAGCGGGTAAAAGGAATGGGTAAGGTGAAAATTCTGGGCAGCCGCCGATACTCCATGCGTATTTGGTTGAAACCCGACCGTATGCGCGCCTATAACATCGGCACCGACGAGGTGATGGAGGCCCTGAGCGATCAAAGCGTCATTGGTTCACCGGGACGACTAGGGCAAAGCTCGGGCAAACGATCAGAAGCACTGGAATATGTGTTGACGTATGTCGGGCGGTATAACACCCCCGAACAATACCAGAACATTATCGTTCGGTCCAATGCCAAAGGCGAATTGCTTTACCTGAAAGACATTGCCGAAGTGGAACTAGGCAGCGAGTTTTATGACATTTACTCCAATTTGGACGGTCGACCGTCGGCTTCGATCATGTTAAAGCAAAATTATGGTAGTAATGCGCAGGAGGTTATTGCCGACACCAAAAAGAAACTGGCAGAACTGAAAGAAACGAGTTTCCCGCCGGGCATGGATTACGAAATCAACTACGACGTATCCGACTTCCTGAATGCTTCGATCGACAAAGTGTTGCATACCTTGCTGGAGGCCTTCCTTTTGGTGGCTTTGGTGGTGTTTATCTTTTTGGGGGATTGGCGTTCGACCCTCATTCCTACGCTGGCGGTGCCGGTTTCGCTGGTTGGTACCTTTATGGTGATGCAATTGTTTGGACTCACGATCAATTTGATCACCTTGTTTGCCCTGGTTTTAGCCATCGGTATTGTGGTCGACAATGCGATTGTGGTGGTGGAAGCCGTGCATGCCAAGATGGAGGAGGAGCACCTGTCGCCCTATCAGGCCACCCTCAAGGTGGTGCGCGAGATCAGCGGGGCCATTATCGCGATCACACTGGTGATGGCAGCGGTATTTATCCCGGTAGCCTTTATGTCGGGTCCGGTGGGCATCTTTTACCGGCAATTTTCTATCACGATGGCGAGTTCCATCATCCTTTCCGGGTTAATTGCGCTTACCCTCACGCCGGTATTGTGCGCCATGTTGTTAAAAAACAACCATGGGAAACCCAAGCGAAAAACGCCGTTGACGATGTTTTTAGGCTGGTTTAACCGAAGTTTTGAGCGTTTAACCGGGAAGTATGTATGGCTTTTGCAGTTGATTACCAACCGTTTGCTCGTAACACTGATGCTCTTTGTGGCGTTCAGTTTGGGCATTTGGTGGATTTCCTTGCGCTTACCGGCTGGTTTTATCCCTGCGGAAGACCAAGGGATGATTTACGCGATTATCCAGACACCACCAGGGTCGACGCTGGAACAAACCAACGTGGTTTCGCGCGAATTGCAGGAAATCGCCAAGAAAGTAGAGGGCGTAAAATCGGTATCTTCACTGGCGGGCTATGAAATCTTGACCGAAGGCCGCGGCTCCAATGCAGGAACTTGTTTGATTAACCTGAAAAACTGGTCGGATCGGAAAAAAACCGCGCCCCAGATCATTCAGGAACTAGAAGAAGCCGCGAAAGATATCGGCGCTACCGTAGAGTTTTTCCAGCCTCCTGCAGTACCCGGCTATGGTGCAGCGGGCGGCTTTACCTTGCGCTTACTCGACAAAACCAATGCGGGCGATTACAAGGAGTTTGGCGTTGTAAATGAACAATTTATGGCCGAATTGCGCAAGCGAAAAGAGTTGTCGGGCCTGTTTACGTTCTTCGCCTCCAATTACCCACAATATGAATTGGAGATCGACAACAAGTTGGCCATGCAAAAAGGGGTATCCATCGGCAAGGCCATGGAAAACCTGAATACCTTGATCGGCTCCAATTATGAATTGGGTTTTGTGCGATTTGGGCAATATTTTACCGTGTATGTACAGGCCGCACCCGAGTATCGCCGGCTCCCGGAAGATATTTTGAATTTGTATGTCAAAAACAACCGGGACGAAATGGTACCCTATTCGGCCTTTATGAAAATGGTCAAAAAGCAGGGCTTGAACGAAATTACCCGCTACAACCTGTACACCGCTTCGGCTATCAGTGGATCGCCTGCGAAAGGATACTCCAGCGGAGAGGCCATCAAAGCCATCCAGGAGGTTGCGAAAAATACCCTCCCACGCGGGTACGACATCGATTGGGGAGGGTTGTCGAAAGACGAAGTTGAACGGGGCAACGAGGCGTTG
>CAIVGO010000780.1 GCA_903905445.1 uncultured Bacteroidota bacterium | reverse complement strand
TTCAGAACATTTCAGTTTTGTTGCACCTTTCATCAAACGTTCGAAGTCGTAGGTAACGCGTTTTTTGCGAATGCTGCGTTCCAATCCTTTTACGATCAATTTTGCTGCTTTGTCCCAACCCATGTATTCGAGCATCATTACGCCCGAAAGAATTACGGAAGATGGATTTACCACGTCTTTACCGGCGTATTTTGGTGCGGTACCGTGGGTTGCTTCAAAAATAGCGTGGCCCGTGATGTAATTGATGTTGGCACCTGGAGCGATACCGATACCACCTACTTGTGCAGCCAAGGCATCGGAAATATAATCGCCATTCAAATTCAAGGTTGCGATTACATCATATTCAGATGGGCGCAGGAGGATTTGTTGCAAAAACGCATCAGCAATCACGTCTTTAACGATCATTTTGCCAGCAGCAACGGCTTCGCTTTGTGCTGCATTCGCTGCATCTTCGCCTTTTTCGGCTTTAATCCGGTCGTAAGCAGCCCAGGTGAATACCTGATCGCCAAATTCGCGCTCTGCCAATTCGTAGCCCCAGTCCTTGAATTTACCTTCTGTAAATTTCATGATGTTGCCCTTGTGTACCAGCGTCAAAGATTTGCGCTTGTTTTTCAAGGCATCCAACAAGGCCGCACGCACCAAACGCTCGGTACCTTCCTTCGAAACGGGTTTGATACCCAAAGAAGAGGTATTGGGGAAGCGGATTTTTTTCACGCCCAATTCGGTTTCCAGGAAGTTCATGAGTTTTTTGCACTCGTCACTACCTGCCAGGTATTCAATACCCGCGTAAATATCTTCCGTATTTTCACGGAAAATGGTCATGTTTACCAATTGTGGCTCTTTTACCGGACTAGGCACACCTTTAAAGTATTGAACTGGACGTACACAGGCATACAAATCCAATTGCTGACGTAAAGCAACATTCAGGGAACGAATACCGCCGCCTACTGGGGTGGTTAAAGGACCTTTGATTGCAACTTTATATTCGTCAATCACCTTCAACGTTTCGTCTGGCAACCAACTGCCTGTTTGTTTGAAGGCTTTTTCGCCCGCCAATACTTCCTGCCAGATAATTTTCCGGCTGCCTTTATATGCTTTTTCAACCGCAGCATCCAAAACACGCACGGAAGCTGCCCAAATATCGGGTCCGGTACCATCACCTTCGATAAATGGAATAATGGGGTCATTGGGCACCTTTAATTTACCCTTTTTAATTGTAATACTAGAGCCTGTCATTGCAAGATGAAAAGAAGATGTTAATAGAAAATGGATGAATGCCCCTTTTGAGGCAGATTCTGCAAAAGTAGAAAGGGTGAGACCATTTATTCGGCCTTTTGGGCAAGAATTTCTGTTAAAAATGATAATATTTTAGTCGTGGCCCCTTTATTTGCCTCCAACCAGGCCTTCACAGCCGCTGAAGCGCGTGTATATTGTCCGGGATCCGCCAAATATCTCAAAACCCGTTCCAAATCATCCTGGTTTTCAATGGCAAACGCGCCTCCTGATTTTACCAATTGAAGCGCTTCTTCAAATTTTTTGTGTTTTGGGCCGAAAATAACGGGCAAGCCCCAAGCGGCAGGCTCCAGCACATTGTGGATCGCTTTCCCAAACCCACCTCCGATGTAAGCAATATGCCCATATTGGTATAACTGATTCAACATGCCGATATTATCAATGATCAACGCTGAATAAGGCGCTACATCCACCCCATCGGCCTGGCTGTATCGGATGCTTTTTGAAAATTGGGCGATTGGTTGTTCCAATTTTTGAATTGATGCAGGCGAAAGGGAATGCGGTGCAATAATGGTTCTAAAATATTGAAATTCCTCTTTTTGAAATACAGGCAAGTACACCTTTTCATCGGCCTCCCACGAACTACCCACGATGAGGAGGGGGCATTGTGCCGCTGTTTTGAATTGTGCTGCGATTGGAATGGGTTGGGACTCTTGTACAATTTTCAATACCCGGTCAATTCGGGTATCGCCTGCAATGGTCACATTTTTAAAGCCTAATTGGCCTAATAGCTGCGCAGAAGCCTCATTTTGTACAAAAAAATGGGTGAATGCGCCTAACATTTGCCGCCATAAGCGGCCATACCATTGAAAAAAGGGCTGCGTGGGTCTAAAAATGCCGGAAACCAGCAGGGTAGGGGTGCCTTTTTGGTGCAAAGCCAATAAGTAGTTCAGCCAAAACTCATATTTTACAAATACCGCCAATCGGGGTTGCAGGATTTCAACAAAATCCCGGGCATTTTGGCGGGTATCGGCGGGCAAATAGCATACATAATCGGCAAACGCATAGTTTTTCCTGATTTCATATCCCGATGGAGAGAAAAAACTGAGTACGATTTTCCAATGTGGATATTGAGCGCGTATTGCTTCTATAAGAGGGCGCCCTTGTTCAAATTCGCCTAAAGAAGCTGCATGTAGCCAAAAAATGGGTTGATTTCCCCATTGGGCTACTTGTAGTTGCAACAAGGGCCGCCAATTTTTTCTGCCATCCGTCCATTTTTTAGCCTTTTCATTAAATCGTCCTAAAAACTGTATTGCAAATACATATAGTCGAATAGCAATTTCGTACCCAATGCGCATGGTTTAGTAGTAAATTTCGTCCGATTTGGTCATGTAAAAGGGTAAAATCCAACTGGCGCGCAAGCCAAACCGCAAATCGAGGCGGCTTTCATCGAGTTTGCGCATTTCGTTAAAGTCCCAATCGCGCAAGGTATTGGTAAAACCTTGGTTGCATTCAATCCCAATCGTAAAATTCACATGCCTGGTTTTACCCACATGCTGCCAACCAATAAACTGATTTAAAGCCAAACCGCCGCTAAACCGATCGTACCCCTTTTGATATTCACCCGTGATTTGGGTCACCGTGCGGGTATCATCCTGGATTCTGATTTTATGCCGGGTAAATCCGCCACCGAGGGTCACCCGAACGCCAGACCGTTTTTGGCCGATAGAAAAAAGTCGCCCTACATACGCATCCATACCATAGCCGCGCTGCAAAAGATAAATGGAGGCTGGCGAACGGTCGTTGCCAATAATATAGCCTTCAGTGAGCTCCAGAATTTTTAGCGGGTTTTCGCGTACATCGTTCCCGAAATAAAATTCGCCCTCTACACCAACCAGCCAATTTGATTTGCTTATAAATTCTAAGCGTCCCCCGATGCTGCCATTCAATCCAAATCTTTTGGCCATATCAGCGCCTGGAATATGACCGCCCGCAGTTACGTGGAATAAAATCGCCTTATCTTTGTTGTGCGGTTCCGCTACCAAGGGCACTTGTATCTCCTGCGCCATAAGCATACCAGGCAGGAAAAAGTACATAACCAAACTGTATAACTGTTTCATAATCATAGTTTTGAAAAATGTTGCTCCGTTTGAGCAATCAAAAAATCAACCATCATGCACGGCAAAAATAACACCTTCCAGACGCTTCATGCGGATCTGCGCACAAAATTACAGTCTATAGTGAGCGAAACCTACCTGTTGGTGGATGAAACCAGCTTGTGGGACTGTGGGCACGACGAAACCGAAGATTTGTCTTTCCTGCCCGAAGCAGTGGTCGTTCCAGCCAATACCGAGGAAGTAAGCGCCATCATGGCCCTGTGTAATGCAGAACGTATTCCAGTGACCATTCGCGGCGGTGGCTCTGGATTGGCCGGTGGTGCCTTGCCGATTCATGGGGGCGTGGTGATTTGGATGAAACGTTTTGATCAAATCCTGAATATTGATGCGCAAAACTTTCAGGTTACGGTAGAGCCCGGGGTGGTGACCGAAACCTTGCAAAATACCTTAAAAGAACAGGGCTTGTTTTATCCGCCGGATCCTTCGAGCAAGGGTTGGAGTTTTATTGGCGGTAATGTAAATACCAATGCTGGTGGACCAAGGGCGGTAAAATACGGGGTGGTGAAGGATTATGTGCTCAATTTGGAGGTGGTTTTGCCCAATGGTGACGTGATTTGGACGGGCGCCAATACCTTGAAAAATTCGACGGGCTATAATTTGACCCAATTATTGGTTGGAAGCGAAGGCACTTTAGGTGTAGTCACCAAAATTGTATTGAAATTACAGCCGCTGCCTACCCAAAACCTGCTCATGTTGGCACCTTTTCGCTCTGCAGAAAGCGCGTGTGCGGCTGTAGCGGCTATATTTCAGGCAGGTGTTACCCCTTCCGCGCTCGAATTTATGGAACGCAATGCGATTACCTGGGCGGTGCGTTACCTGGGCGACGTGCAAATTCCGCTGACCGACGATACCGAAGCGCATTTGCTTATTGAGGTGGATGGTTTTCACCTCGAAACCCTGTACAAAGATTGTGAAACCATTTCGGGCGTATTGGAGCAATTTGATTGCGGCGAAATTTTGTTTGCCGACAATGACGCCACCAAAACGGACTTGTGGAAGTTACGCAGAAATGTAGCCCATGCCGTGAAACACAATTCTATTTATAAAGAAGAAGATACGGTGGTGCCGCGTGCGTTTTTACCCCAATTATTAAAAAAGGTAAAAGCGGTGGGCGCCGAATACGGGTTTGAATCGGTGTGTTATGGACATGCGGGCGACGGAAACCTGCATGTAAACATTCTAAAAGGCAGTTTATCGGATGAACATTGGCTTGTAGAAGTACCAAAAGGTATCCGAGAAATATTTAAATTTGTAAAAAGTGTAAATGGAACATTATCAGGGGAGCATGGTGTCGGTTATGTACAACAGCCCTATTTGGATATTATGTTTACCGAAACCGAACTAAACCTGATGCGCGCAATCAAACAGGCATTTGATCCAAACGGAATTTTAAATCCTGGAAAGGTTTTGGGTTAAAACACCTGTTTCCCTGTAGCGGGAAGCTTATAAAGGCACATTTTAGATTTTTAAAACAAACTTCCCTGCAAAGCGGGCGGTAAAATTGCTCGAGGGCCGCGCACTATTAAGTCTGGCATGATGGATTTAAAGTAATCTGAACAATAGGCGGCTAAATCGGGGGCTAACAGGTTATCGGGCTCATGGGTAAACAGATAGGCCGCCTTCAACCCTTGCGCGTACCATGATTTCAAACGCAAGGCCCAGTCTTGCACCCGGGTATAATCGCTCGGGTGCAAGCCATTGCCTACAAATCGAATGAGGGTTTGCGCACAAGTCACGCGCAAGT
>CAIVGO010000779.1 GCA_903905445.1 uncultured Bacteroidota bacterium | reverse complement strand
TAAATTCCCGGTTCAAGTCGTCAAAGATACGCAAGTCCAAATAGTTTGCGATCAAATGGTTTTTAAAGATGGACGCGAAATTCAAGTCCAAGTCGTATCGAAAGATCTACTCTCTTATTACTACAAAATATGCGGCGACGATGAGCACGTATACATGGCACTGATGTCTGAAGCAAAAGTATTTTACGCAACAAATAAAAGTGTTAGCCGAGAAAAGCACAATACCTCTGGAAAAACCTGCCTGGTGGTACTACTCTTAACCGTAGGTGCAATTTTGGCTATTATCTTGATAGCATTTTTATTAACTGGCGGTTAATAGCCCATTTGTATCAAAACAGAATATTGCAGAGCAAAACACTGAACTACATCCTCAGAGACAGCACAAAACCACCTGGCAGCAAGGTTATGCCGGATCAACATCAACAATTACCTGCACCTGGCTAAAACCGGACACGCCCTGCATAAGGGCGGTATTATATTGAATCATCATTTTGGTATCCTGAATCAATTGAGCCGATTTTTCCAGTTTTAACAATATGTCTTGGTAATAATACGTGCGGATACGCGCAATTTGAGGCACAACTGGACCTAAAACGCGTTTCCCCAACTTTGCACGCAAAATTTTACCCAAATAAGCCGCAGCGGCCTCTGCAATCCGCTCATCTTTGTGGCGTACCCGTAAAGAAATCAACCTGGAATACGGCGGATAAAAAAAATCTGCACGCTCCCGCAACTCCCGCGCCATAAATCCCTCAAAATCGTTGGCCGCGACCTCTTTTATGACCGGATGCCCCGGATTATACGCCTGCACCATCACCAATCCCTTTTTCCGATGCCTGCCCGACCTGCCAGCCACTTGGGTCAATAACTGGTAGGCCCGCTCCCCTGCCCTAAAATCAGGAAAACGAACCAACTGATCGGCACCAATCACCCCAACCAAACCAACATTGTCAAAATCAAGCCCCTTGGTTACCATTTGTGTACCAACCAAAATATCTAAACGCTTTTCCTCAAAATCCGTCAAAATGGTGGTCAAATTGTTTTTGGTACTGGCGGTATCCATATCCAAACGACCAATGCGTACCGTCGGCAAAAAAACCTTTAAGTCATCCTCAATCTTCTCTGTTCCAAAACCCAACATCCCAATCTTCCCACTCCCACACGCCGGACAAACAACCTGTGGCTCAATACGATACCCACAATAATGGCACCGCAAACTATTCGAAAACTTATGGTACGTCAAACTAACATCACAATCTTTACAAGTTGCATTCCAGCCACATACCTGGCATTCCATAATCGGCGCATACCCACGCCGGTTTTGAAATAAAATCACCTGCTCCCCTTGTTCAATCGACTGTTTCAACGCATCCAACAGCGGTTTTGAAAAAACACCCTCCATTTGTTTGGTCTTCTGCTGCACTTTCAAATCAATGGGCTGGATTTCCGGCATGGCTAAACCCCCAAAACGCTCCGTCAAATTGACCAAACCATATTTACCCTGCTGCACATTATAGTAACTTTCGAGCGAAGGAGTGGCAGTCCCCAACAACACTTTGGCCTGATACAACCCAGCCAAATACACCGCCGTATCCCGCGCATGGTAACGCGGGGCCGGATCATTTTGCTTGAAAGAAGGATCGTGCTCCTCATCCACAATGATCAGGTCCAGTTTTTTAAAAGGCAAAAACAAGGAGGAGCGCGCCCCCATCAACACCGATTTTCCTAAAAACGCACTCCGCCACAATTCAACCCGCTCATTATACCCGATCTTTGAATGATACACCACGATATCATCCCCCAATACCTTCTGCAATCGACTGATCAACTGCGTCGTAAGGCCTATTTCGGGCAATAAGTACAATACCTGCCCACCTTTTTTTATCACATCCCGCATCAATTCAATATATACCCGCGTTTTGCCACTTCCCGTTACGCCATGCAACAAAACCACTTGTTTTTCTTCAAACTGCGTATTAATAGCCTGATATGCAGCGGTTTGCGCCGCCGATAACCCGCCCGCCTCCAATAAATCATCCTCATAACCAGCAATCCGCGAAACTTCCAAATCATACAACTCAAATACGCCTTTTTTAACCATCGTACGCAAAGTCGAATCGCTTACATCCGCTTTTTGCAGCAACGCACTTTTTAATACATTGGGCGTTTGTTTCGACAAATGCACATAAGACATCAACAATTCAAGTTGGCGCTCCAATTTATCTACTTGCTCAAAAACACGGCGCAAAGCCGCTTGATCTGTTTGGTAAGGCGCCGCTAAGCGCACGGCAACTTGCTTCCGCGCCTTGAACTTATCTTGCAAATCCTCCCGCAAAAACAATACGCCTTTGGCCAACAATTGCTGAACCGTGGGGAAAACCGTTTTTTTGTTCAAAATTTTGCGCACCGTATCCAGCGAAAAAGATTCCTGTAATAATAAGGCCTCGGCCAAAAGATACCCATCACTGTCCAAATCACTAAAATCCTCCCCATAGGCCGGATTAAATACCAGCATCGTTTCACTGTTCAACTTAAGGTGCGCAGGCAAGGCGGCCAACATCACCTCCCCCAAGGTGCAGCAATAGTAACCGGATAGCCATTGCCAAAGCGCCAATTGCTCCTGGGTAACCACGATAACCGAATCCAGTACCGATAAAATGGGTTTGGTGGTATAAGCAGGCTGCTCAAAATGCGCCCGCACAACAATTCCACTATAAATCTTGTTCTTCCCAAACTGAACTTCTACCCTTACCCCCGATTGTACCATTTCAGCCAATCCTTCCGGAACGGCATAGGTATAAGTTGGTTTGGGCAAGGCAAGGGGTAAAACAACATCTACAAACATGGAATGGCAAATAAGTAAGGGTAAAGCGCACAAAGATACACGCTTATATGCCTAAATACACAAATTTGCATACCGTACATACCCACTCGAAGGACCTGCAAATGGCACTTTGAAAATATTTTCCGCCATTGCAATAAAGATAACATAAAACAAGGTTATTTTTGTGGTTCATTTTATCAATTAGCATATGGAAAACCAACATGTGCTTCATTTTTTTACCAAAACAAATTTTTAATTGGCTTTTAAACCTTTCCGACCCAAACCTCCTGGCAATAAACCACCCGGTGCGCGTCCCGGCGGCGGCGGCCGCCCCTTCAATCGAGGAGTTGTAGCGCCTGAGCATCGCATTAATGAATTCATCAGAGTGCCCGAAGTCCGACTGGTCGGCGATAATCTGGAAGAAATTTCAGAAGCAGTAGGCCAATTGGTGGAAGCATCGATCTACCCAACCTCTAAAGCTCAAAAATGGGCAGAAGAAATGGGCCTCGATCTGGTGGAAATTTCACCCAATGCCGAACCGCCCGTTTGCAGAATCACCGACTACAATAAGTTCCTTTACCAAAAGAAAAAAAAGGAAAAAGAACTGAAAGCAAATGCCGCTAAAGTAGAATTGAAAGAAATTCGTTTCGGACCAGAAACCGGCGAACATGACTTCGATTTCAAACTGCGGCATGCCAAAAATTTCCTCGCCGAAGGAAATAAGGTAAAAGCTTATGTTCAATTTAAAGGACGTGCAATCGTGTTCAAAGACCGCGGTGAACTCCTCCTGCTCCGCTTTATGAAAGAACTCGAAGAACTGGGCGTTGCCGAACAATTGCCAAAATTGGAAGGCAAACGAATGATGGTGATCCTTTCTCCTAAAAAAGGAGGCAAAAAATAAATTTTAAGCACTTTTCCGCTTTTCATTTTTTTAAAAAAAATGATGCAACAATCGTTATTGTTCCATCTGGCGTATTATCTTTGCGCTCCATTTTTCAACTAGTACGATTTGTGTCATGCCGAAAATGAAAACCCACTCCAGCGCAAAGAAGCGATTCAAAGTGACTGGTACAGGTAAAGTTAAACGTAACCGCGCACGTATGCGCCACTTAATGCGTAAGAAAACGACAAAAGCAAAACGCCATCTGCGTGGCGGTGTAATTGTCGATAAAACCGAGCATGCTCGTATCGAACGCCTTTTGGCCATGTAATTGCGCCCGCTGCCCACACTTTGGGCAGCCCTCACTCCCATTTTTTAACGAGAGTGCTGGTAAAAGTATTTGAAGTATCGGGTAACCAATCCCTTAACTCCAAATCCCGGCACTGTACTAAAAAGTCTTTTTATGCCTAGAGCAACCAACAACCCGGCCAGCCGCGCCCGTCGGAAAAAAATTATGTTAGCCGCACGCGGTTACTTCGGCGCTCGTTCCAAAGTCTACACCGTAGCGAAAAACACCCTCGAAAAAGGTTGGCAGTACGCTTTCCGGGATCGCAAGTACAAAAAACGCATCTACCGTCGCCTTTGGATTGCACGTATTAATGCAGCAACCCGCGCAGAAGGTATGAGCTACAGCCGATTTATCCATGCACTGGATCAAAAAGGAATTACACTCAACCGTAAAGCACTTGCCGACCTTGCACTCAACCACCCTGCAACGTTCAAAGCAATTTTGCGCACGGTAAACGCATAAGGATATTTATTACTCCTTTATGGGTATCAGAACGGGGAATCAACATCAATGTTGGTTCCCCGTTTGTTTTGCCCGCATTAGCATACCTATGCTTTCGTCGCTTATTTTTTATACATTCTTGCCTAATTTGCTGCCCGTAACCAAAAAAAGTTAGAACTTAGTGCCTTCTTTACGGTGCACTATTTGACACCAATCCGATTTTTAACTAAACACACACACCAATCTGATTATGAGAAAATCAGTACTGCTGATCCTTGCGATCCTTTTTGCCCTTTCATTTCAATCTTCCGCCCAACAATGTGTGCGCGATTCCTCACTCCTGATGAACGACACGCTCTTTGTATCTCCCGCTCCGTACACCGCAGCCAACCCTAAATACCTGCTTAAAGTAGCATGTATCGGCCAACCTTACACACAATCTATTACCATTAAAGTGCCTTCTAGCTTTACCTTCCAAGGCATTCTTTTGAACATCACCAGTGCTAGCCTCGCAACTACCGGCGCCGTTACGGGCCTTCCTACTGGCTTGACCTATTCCTGCGATCCGCCTAACTGTGTGTTTAATGCCAATACACTCGGTTGTGTACTCATCAAAGGCACCCCAAGCAACCCTGCACAAGCACCCGATACCCTCGACCTGTCTATCAAAGCAAAAGTTGTTACCGCTTTCGGACCACTCGATATTACCTTCCCAGGCCCGATCGCTCCAGGCAATTACTACCTGATCCTGCAAACTGCCGCAGGTTGCGTAAGCGCCGCATCGGATGTAAATAATCCGTTCTCATCCATTAAAAATGCACCAAACCCTTTCGCCGACCAAACCGTATTCCATATCGAATCCGATCAAAATGGCGAATTCCAGTTTAATGTATTTAACCTCCTGGGCCAAAATGTTGCAACACAAACGGTGCAACTCTCCGAAGGATACAACCAGTTTACATTCAATGCCGAACACTTGGCAAATGGTGCCTATTACTTCGTTCTAGGCAATAAAACCGGCCAAACTACCGGCAAAATGGTGATTTCTAAATAAATCAAGCAATACCTGCATTCCGGGTTGGCCGCAAAACCAATCCGGAATGTCTTTTTAATCCATAGTCTATTGGTCTCTATGAATAGTTGTTGCCTTTCCCAGGCTTTTTATGATCCGCTCTGCCGCCTTCTTCTGCAACATTATTGTTCACCTTTCCTTTTTTACCGATGTGTATGAGACCCATGTTACGCCTATTGCTCCCATTCCTGCTTACCTACACTTTTGCAAATGCCCAATCCGGTTGCCCCGGATGCCTCATAACCGTACCCCCAGGTTTACCCGCCGATACCATTTATTTGCCCGCATTTCCTGATGGACAACAAGGCGTACCTTACAATAAGGACTATTCCTTCCGGATGCCCAAAACGACTACGCCCGTAGCAGCCATTGATACCACAACGCCCGCTGGATTGCCCATTTCTAAAATCGAAATCCTCGGACTCTCCGGATTGCCACAAGGCCTGGCCTGGCAACCCAATGCTTTTTCGTTCGACCCAAACACCCAACCCGACGGATGTATCAAACTCTGCGGCATCCCGCAAGAGGCCGATTCCTTTGTTTTAATGGTAAAAATTAAAGTCTCGGTTTTCTTCATTACCCAGGAAGCAGAATTCCCACTCCGATTGTACATCGCCCCTAAAGTGAGCATTACCGAAGGCTTCTCGATGACCAATTTTACCGGCTGCGGTAATACCAAAACAACATTCGTCAATAATATCCCATCCAATAATAAACCTGGCTTTACCTACCGCTGGAATTTTGGCGATAGCACCAGTTTTGTAGGCGAAAACCCACCACCACACCTATATAATACACCCGGAACATACCCTGTTTCCTACCAAGCAATTATTGATACAACTGGGTTTATCCTGCAAAGTGCAACGGTGCTAAAAGTTGATTGTGTCGATCAAGTGGGCATTGGCACACCCGACTTATACCTTTTATTGAAAAAACCAGATGGAACCTTGTTGTTTGACTCCTCTCCGGATATTAATAAT
>CAIVGO010000778.1 GCA_903905445.1 uncultured Bacteroidota bacterium | reverse complement strand
CTCCGGCGCCATCGGGTACAATTCGCGGTAAAACGCTTTATAATCCGCTTCTTTGAGGTCGGTAGGCTGTTTTTTCCAAAGTGGCCGGGTATCATTGATGATATTCGGCACTTCCATGGTTTGTGGTTCCTTGTTTTCGTCGCCTTCTTCGCCGTCTTCCACATCCAGGTATTCCGTTTTCATGCCGTATTGGATCGGAATCGGCAAGAAACGGCAATATTTATCGAGCAATTCCTGCAAGCGGTTATTGCTCAGAAAATCAGCGTTTTCTTCGTTTACATACAGGATAATGTCAGTACCGCGTTCGGCTTTATCAACTGTTTCAATGCTGAACTCCGGATTGCCTTCACAGGTCCACCGAACCCCTTGTGTGCCTTCTTCTTTCCAGGATTTCGTAACCACCTCTACCTTATCGGCCACCATAAAGGCCGAATAGAAGCCCAAGCCAAAATGTCCGATGATGGCGCTGTCTTTGTATTTGTCCAAAAACTCCGCCGCGCTGCTGAATGCAATCTGGTTGAGGTATTTGAGCACCTCTTCTTCCGTCATACCGATACCCCGGTCGCGGATAATGATGCGTTTTGCGTCCGCTTCCCGGATAATCTCGATGGTCGTGTCGCCTATCTCGTTTTTTACCTCACCGCGCTCGGCCAGGATGCGTAATTTGGTCGTGGCGTCAACGGCGTTTGATACGAGTTCGCGCAGAAAAATCTCGTGATCGGAATAGAGGAATTTTTTGATAATCGGAAAAATATTCTCCGTTTGAACTGAAATTGTACCCTTCTGCATGGTCAATATTGCTTAAAACGTGGTGATATAAAGGTTAAATCCGGCTTTTACGCCAGTATTGTCGGATTAAAGCATTTTCAAAGCTTGTGCCAGAACACTGTAAATCTGACAAATTGTCTTGCATCGGTCAGTGGATACTTAATAGTTTGGAAACCAGCCTGCTAAAAAACAAAAAATATTGTTTTGCCTTACAATTCACCAAAATATGTTTGAAAAACGCCAAGTATGCTTATTTGAATTGGCATAGTACTTGTCTATACATCTTTAAGCGCGGAAAACAGTTTCCAACAAGCGCTTTGAAAATAGAACAGAATTCAAACGACACAAGCTTAAGATCACTCGTGGTCTTATAGTCGTGGACGAGAGACCAGCTCATTCTGGGGGGTAGGGCTGGTCCTCTCCCCACCTTTTTTACGAAATTTTTTCCTATCAAGCATATGAACAAGTGCGGCAGAAGATTAATCCCTTCTGCTTTTTTATTTTAAACCAGGATTTAAATGGATTTAAAGGATGGATGGATAAAAATTGATTTTCAATGGATTAGTAGCCAGCTGTTTTTATAACCACTTTGCGTTGACCATAAGATCATACCAGGATTTAAATGGACTTAAAGGATGGATGGATAAAAATTGATTTTCAATGGATTAGTAGCCAGCTGTTTTTATAACCACTTTGCGTTGACCATAAGATCATACCAGGATTTAAATGGATTTGAAGGATGGATGGATAAAAATTGATTTTCAATGGATTAGTAGCCAGCTGTTTTTATAACCACTTTGCGTTGACTATAACATCATACCAGGATTTAAATGGATTTAAAGGATGGATGGATAAAAATTGATTTTCAATGGATTAGTAGCCAGCTGTTTTTATAACCACTTATCTTACTTGTTGTATCCATAATTGTCAAAAAATCCACGCCAACGCATTTGCAAAACCCCTAAAATGCCTTCCTGCACAATTTTGAGCGACATTTTGGAAACCCCCAATTCGCGGTCTTTAAAAACAATAGGCACTTCCCGGATTTTAAAATTCAATTCCCAGGCGGCAAACTTCATTTCAATTTGGAAAGCGTACCCAATGAAGCGAATTTTATTTAAATCAATGGTTTCCAGTACTTTACGCCGCCAACATACGAACCCGGCAGTCGGATCGGCAATGGGCATCAGCGTCACAATGCGCGTGTAAATAGAGCCGCCACGCGAGTAAAAATGCCGTTCCCAGGGCCAGTTTTCTACTTTTCCACCTTTTACATACCTGGAGCCCACCGCTACATCGGCATCTTCGTCGCGGCATTTGGCGAGCAAGCGCACCAAATCCTTGGGATTGTGCGAGAAATCGGCATCCATTTCAATGATAAAATCGTAACCGTGCGTCAGGCCCCAGCGAAAACCGGCGATATAGGCAGTGCCCAGACCATTTTTACCCTGACGTTCGAGCAAATGCAGTGTCTGCGGAAAATCCTGTTGCAAATCGCGCACAATCTGGCCGGTGCCATCGGGCGAGCCGTCGTCGACAATGAGTATGTGAAATGGTTCAGACTGCGCAAATACGGCCTGCACGATCGCAGCCACATTTTCGCGTTCATTATAAGTAGGAATGATAACGAGTGCCGACATGAAGAATAATGGGCGTTCTTGGTTGTTGCGACGTTTGGAGTTAAAATTCAACTAAAAACAAGCGCAACAAAGAAACATAGCGTTTTAAAATGCAAAAGCGGCTGCAAACGACAGCACAGAAAGGATGAGTCCGTACATGAAAATATTGTAACAGATACTCAAATATTGGTATTTTTTAGCCAGTACAATGCCCAAAAAGTATAAATCTCTGCTCATGGAACTGTACAAAAACTCGGGATCTTTCAACATTTCATTCACACCCCATTGAAATTCGTCGAGGGGCATGCTGTGAAAATTGCCAAAAAACAGCAGGTTGGCCTTGCGTTGTTTGATTGCCTCGCGGGTTACCTTGCCTTCCGTCACTTTCGGGCGGGTGCTCAGGGTTGCGTAAATCATCGACCCCATGCACGTAATCGTAAGCATAATGGTAGGAACGACCAAACGCAGGTCAAGGCTGCCATTCACTTGAAGTTTTGGCAATAAATTACTCACCAGGATCGAAATGACGATGGCATTGACCGATAACATCAGGTTGGCCTTGCTGTCGGCCATTTGGCTGAGGTTGGTATGCGTGCGGTAGGTGGTGCGGTACATGGTTTCGACCCCGCGGCCAAAACGCGCCATTTTCAACTCATTTTCGCCCTCCTCAATCATTTGGCGCAAGCTGCCCGCCTTTTCTTTTTCGTCGAGCAGGGCCAGTTCGCTCACGGTCGGCGCTTTGTCCGGATTGAGTCGGCGCTTTTGCTTGAGCAGTTGCTGAATATGTTTGGCTTTGCGTTTGTTGAACAATTCATTGGCCACCACGGTATGGTAACTGTGGTCGAGCATAAAATTGATCTCAAAATCGATCCAGTCCTGGTCGTTCATGACGATTTGGCGGGTCAGGATCAATTCCTGGCGAAAGCGGCTGGTGCGATCCCAGTAACTTTCCATGCCCAGGTGACTCAAATCGGCATCGCAAATAATTTGTTCGAGTATGTTGGTTGGGTGCTGGGGCACTTTGGTGGCGCGGATACAACCTTTTATGATTTCAAGGGCTTCGGGAGTAACACGGTCGCCCAGGTATTTTTGCATGTTGGCACAGCTGCGTTCCTCATGGTCGGCCGGACCCTGGGCATAGCCGGTATCGTGAAACCAGGTAGCGATTTCCAGCAGGAGCATATCTTCTGCGCCCAATTCGAAGCCTTGCCCGATCATCCTGGCTGCCGCGACGGTTTGGGCCGTATGAGAGAGGTCGTGGAATACGTACTCGGGCGACATGTTTGCCGCGAAATAATCTTTGATATACTGCTCAATTTCAGGCAGCAATTGCTCGGAAGCCGTCATATTGGGTTGTTAATTACGCTACGAAAGCGCTAAGGTAAGCAATCGGAATCAGCTGCGGTACCTTTTTTGCGGCGGCTATTTCATTTTGTAGCACAACCAGATGGGGGAGAGGGGGCGATTGGCAGCATCGCGCGGCACGGCGGCAATACGGTCGGCTACTTCCATGCCCGCCGTTACTTTGCCAAAAACGCTGCATTTGCCTTGCCATTGCGGAATTCCGCCCCATTTTTTATACGCTGCGCGGTCTTTTTCCGAAAATTGAAGGCCTTCTTGTTTTTCTATCCGGTTGAGACTTTCTTCCGTTTGCGGGCGACCGAGTACGATAAAAAAATCGCCCGGACCGTGGTTTTTCAGGGTGTCAAAGGCCGCAATTACACCTCGACACAGGGGCGTATGGTGTTCAGGCAGCAGGCGTTTGCGCTGGTCGGCATGTTGGGCAGGGGCTTCAAAAGCGATCAGGTAGTCGCGCAGCACCTGGGTAAACAGCATGGTATCGCTGCCTTGGGTGCCCGCCAACGCAAAAAACTGGCGCTGATGTTGGGGCGTATCGCCGTATAAATCCAGGGTTAAAACCCCCATGGAAGTTTGCAGCTCAATCCCGGTGGCTTTCCGGTGGTTGCAGGAAAGGGTAAGGCAAAAAAAGAGGAAAAGCAGGGCGCGCTGCATGGGTTAGGTTTGGATAAAAGGAATAGGGCAAAAGTACGGAGGAAATGTAGGCGGGATGGGCGTTTGGTGGGAGAATTATTTAGGGTATGCTTTGCCCAGCAGCAAAAAATGGAGTAAAATCATATATGTAACCCACCTCCAGGTTGATTTTATCAACCCCTTAGGTTTACTTTATCAACCTCTGAAAATTAGGTTCCTGCTTGGAATGCCTGCATTTTTGTAAGGTCAACGAGGGACAAGTGCAAAAATCCATTTGGCTTATGTGCTCAAGCAAATGTTTACAATAGACTTCTACACCGCCTAAGAAAGATTACCATGAAACAATCAACATTTATACTGAAATCATTATGCCTGCTGGCCTTATCACTTATTTTTGCTTGTCAAAAACCCGATCCAGAACCTTCCAATTACGTGCAACCGACTGACCCCTACCACACCCTGCCTGAAATTACTCAGGAAGGGAAAAATACATTTGGGTGTTTGATGAACGGCGTGGTATGGGTACCCAGGGTGGAAATTTTTGTTCCTTGGTATACTTTGGATTTTCAGTTTAATACGGGAAATGGAAATATAACGTGTCGGGTGTTGACTACAACGCAAGATGATTTTTTGCAAGTCACATTTGGGCCAACGAATAATAAGCCCGGTACATTTAATGTGAAACCAAGTAATAATACATCAATGTATTTACTATCTATGAGCAAAGATTATGTCCCTTTATTAAAAGGTTCTATGTTTAATAGAGTGAAAGTGAATTTCATAGACACTGATTATAAAATTGTGTCAGGTGAATTTCAATTCAAACTTTACAATAATTCAAATCCAAAGGATACCATTAGCGTTACGAATGGCAGATTTGATTTACACTATTGAAAACAACCTTTTAAGCACATTATCGATTTAAAACGCATACCTAAAATTAACATTCATCTGGGCGCTACCTTTCTATGCTCAATTTAAAGAATATACAATTTAACCTTTTCACTTAAACTTTTTTCATCATGAAATCACATTTGCTGGTACCGCTGTTTGTTGTGCTCCTGACCTTGGCAATTTTTCCCGCTTGCCACAAACCCGATCCCGATCCTTCCGATTACGTGCAACCGACTGACCCTTATCACACCCTGCCTGAAATTACCCAGGAAGGGAAAAATACATTTGGGTGTTTGATGAACGGCGTAGTATGGGTACCCAGGGTGGAAATTTTGGTGCCTTGGTATACGCTTGATTTTCAGTTTTCGGAATCGGATGATACTGGAACAGGGGGCATTTATTGTCGAGTTCTATCAACCACCCAAGATGATTTTATGCAAGTGATTTTTGGCCCGACTTTTTTCAAAACAGGGGTTTATGGTATGTCTTTCAGGAATAGTACAGATATGGATTTTACAAAGAATAATAAGGATTATAGTGCATGGAAAAGAGATTCTTTTTTCAACTTTGTAAAAGTGAACTACATTAACACCGATTTAAATATTGTTTCTGGCCAATTTCAATTCAAATTATTTAATGATGCAAATCCGAAAGACAGCATAAAAGTGACAGACGGAAGATTTGATTTGCACTATTGAAAACCCACCTCCAGGTTTACTTTATCAACCTGTGAAAATTAGGTTCCTGCTCGCGATGCCCGTATTTTTGTAAAGCAAAGCATGGGCATGGAAACCAACAATATGAAAATGTCCTAGTCTGCCAAACCGTTTTACGCACTTAGAATAAATCATGCACCCAGTAATCAAAACCATAAGCACATGAAAAACCTTTTTGCTTTCCTCTTTTTTGTACTGCTCCATGCCACTTTAAGTGCACAAACACAAGTGGTGCTTCCGGTAGAACGCCCCATGAACAATTTAAATCTCTCTATTTTAGGAGACGCTTCCCTGGTTTCTATGAATTATGAGTTACTTACACGCATCCACAAAAATGCTTTTGTTAGCACAGCATTAGGCGTCGGGTACCAGGAATCTCTTGAATTTTGTTTTTTTGGTCCATGCGAGAATCTCGCACCCAAAGAATACCTCACAATTCCACATCGTGTAACGGGTAATTTTGGATTTAAACGCAGTTTTTTAGAAATCGGCGTAGGAGGAACCTATTTTGTTGGAGATATTAATAAACATTACGTTTCGTACACTGTATTAGGCTACCGTTTCCAACCATTAAGGCCCGGTCGGCCAGTATTCAAATTCTTTCTTAATTTCCCTATGACAAGTAACGTAGGCAATATTTTGTTTTCCCCTATTGGAACAAGTTTGGGTATTAGCTTTTAAAACCGATAAAAATGGTGTATTCAAGGATGCAAATCTGGTGGATCTAAAAACTGGTGCATAAACTTTAGTGCATTCGAAAGTATTTCCGGGTTGGTTGTGTCAAGTAAGTGTTGATTTTGCGCAACAATCAGATGTAGTACTTTAAACTCCTCCAGGGTAAGATTGGCTACCGCTGCAATGCTGGCAGCCTTTTTATCCGATAAGCCCTTTTTATTGCGCACAAGGGCATTAATGTGTTGAGGTGAGACACGAAGATGATGCGCCAAGGTTTTTTGGCTCCAATCCATTTTTTTTAATAAAGCGGTTATTTGCAGGCCGTATAATTCCATGGGATTTTGCTGCGGTTTTGGAATAAATAAATTTTTTAACACACAAATATAATGGAATAATCCTAATGTTTCAATCTCAAAACACCAGTCTGCTTAAATTAACAAATTCTAAACCAACACATCAATGATGAAATCTCCATCCATCCTTTTTACATTTTTCGCATTTTTGACCGGTATCATTGTACTTGCTTGCCATAAAAGCGACTTACCTCCTTACACCGGTCCACTTCCGATCGATTATACGGTACTACCACCTGCAACCCAGGAGGGGAAAAATACCATCGGTTGCAAGGTAAATGGTAAGGTGTGGGTGCCACGGGAGGCTTTGGGGGCACTTTTTTATAATGATATTAGGGTTATGTTTTCTGAAAAAGGCAAGGATGAATATAGCTCTATTGAACTAAATTTAGTTGACATCGATGAAAAAATACAGGATTGGATGTTATTCGAATTTCGACCAATCTATCTTCAACCAATGGATTATCATACATCATCGGATACATCAGATGCTAAACGATTTTGCGTTTCAATGCATAGATCGGGCGATCCTTATAATATTGACTATTCAAAAACGAATTATGCAAATCAATTCTCCGTAACGAAAGTCGACACCATCCATAATTTTTTCTCGGGGACCTTTAAATTTACGGTGTACAATAAGGACAATCCCAAGGACAGTTTAAAAATCACAGATGGAAGGTTTGACTTGAAGTATTTTCAGCAATAGCCAACATTCACTCCTCCACCTCCACCTCCTCCGAATCCAACTCCTTAAAATACCGTACCGCATTCACTTTCAACATTCTTTCCTGGGTAATGGTGTCCAATTTCGGCATCTCCAGGGCTTGGCGGTAATGCGGCCAACCATCGGCGTCGCGGCCCACAAATTCGTAATAGCCGTCGTACTGCAACAAGCAGCAAACCGCAATATGCATCAAATCCTGTTTTTCTTCTTTGGTAAACCCTTTTTTCCAACGCCCCAACTCCTGAATGCCAATTAAAAACAAGACCATGTTCAGGTCGGGCAACTGCTCGCGCCGCATGGAGTCTTTTACCAAATGCTGCACCCGCAGCCATTCAAAATCCAATTCCCAATCTTCCATTCCTGGTGGTTTTGTTTGTTTTTATGATAAAATACAGGAAAATGCGTGTTTTTTCGTCTATTTCCGGCCCATTAAACGATACACCTGCTCCATTTCCAAATCGCTGCCCGATAAAATGGCTTCGATGGAGTAGGAAGTAGGATAATCGGGTTGTACGCCGCGCCCTATGTCTTTTTTGCCAATGTCGTACCGCAAGTGGTACAACGGAAAGCGAATTTTGAACCCGGATTTGGGGAGGGTAAGTTTGGGATAACCGCCGCCGCAATTGCCCGCTTCATTGCCACCGCTTTCTGTGCCAATAACAATGGCATTGCCCCGGTTTTTTAAAAAACTGGTCGCCATACTCGCCGATGAAAAGGACCAACCGTTGGTCAATACCAGCACTTTGCCATTAAAATTATGCTTTTTTTGTGGCTTTACCCGCCTTTCCCGAACGACCATGTTGGCCGCCCGCTTATGTCGAAGACCAAACGAACTGTTGTATTTGAGCCAAAT
>CAIVGO010000777.1 GCA_903905445.1 uncultured Bacteroidota bacterium | reverse complement strand
GGTATGCTGGCCACGCGTATTACAAGCAAAGGCGAAAGCGCTGTCGGCCAAAGTAAAGGTGATACCGCCATGTGCCACACCAAAACCATTCAACATCTCGGGACGCACCTGCATACGCAAGGTACAGGAGCCTTTTTCAATCAAAACCAACTCCATGCCCATCCAACGGCTAAATGGATCGTTGTCAAACATACGATGAAAAATGGTCGTTGGATCCAGCATGTTTCAGATGTTTTGCGCAAAATGCTTAAGCATTAAAAAACTTGCGGTTTTCGCGCATCATTTTGCGCAGCAGACGGCTGCAACGATAGCGGTCCTCCAGGTATTCCACATACAAGTCGTCTAATTTTTCTACCACTTTTTCAATACCAAGCTCATCTGCCCAGGAAAGCAATCCTTTGGGGTAATTTACACCTTGCGTCATGGCCATATCAATATCATCACGGCTCGCAACTTGCAGGTAAAGCGCTTCGGCTGCTTCATTAATCAGCATGACGAGCACCCGGAAAAATATCTCCCGACCCAGGGCTTCATCTTTCAGTGGTTCGGGCATGGCCGCACCATTTCGGTAATCATAAAAGCCTTTTCCCGATTTACGCCCAAAATAATGGGCATCTACCAAGCGTTTTTGTGTAAAAGAAGGTTTGTAGCGCGGATCGAAATAGAAATTTTGGAAAACAATTTCCGTAACGGCATAATTAATATCGTTGCCGATAAAATCCATCAGTTCAAAAGGCCCCATCCGGAACCCGCCAATGGTGCGCATTGCCCAGTCGATCGTCGCTTCATCGGCAATACCCTCATCCAGGATGCGCAACGATTCGCCATAATAAGGTCTTGCGACGCGGTTCACGATAAAACCGGGTGTGTCTTTGGCCAAAAC
Source organism: uncultured Bacteroidota bacterium (assembly GCA_903905445.1). Lineage (GTDB taxonomy): Bacteria > Bacteroidota > Bacteroidia > Chitinophagales > Saprospiraceae > M3007. Next base: position 3,305 of record CAIVGO010000777.1, on the reverse strand, counting down.
GGTGGTTTTACCCCAACTTGTGATCAAATTGCGCGCTTTGTCCACCACTTCCAAGTCCGTTTGCAGGGCGGGAATAATTTCTACCAACCGCATCAAAGGTGCCGGATTGAAAAAATGAATACCCAAAATACGCTCCGGATGCCGCAATTGTGCGCCCATAGCCGAAATGGAAAGCGAAGAAGTGTTGCTGGCCAAAATGGTTCCTTCCTCTACAATTGCTTCCATGCTTTTAAAGGCAATCTGCTTTTGCTCAATATCTTCCCGAATTGCTTCAATAATGACCGTACAATCGCGAAAATCGCTCATGTGGTCCGAAAATTTGATTTTGCTGTAAAGCGCATACGCTTCAGCATCCGTCATTTTTTCTTTTTCCACCAATGTTTTGAGCGTAGCCTGTACGCCTTTACCCGCTTTGGTCAGCGCAAGCGTCAGATTGTCGCAAATCACTACATTGTGGCCAGCAGCTGCTGCTACCTGTGCGATACCGCTGCCCATGGCGCCGGCCCCAAGAATGCCTATTGTGTCCATTGTTTTAAGTCTAAATCCTGCTTTTTTCCCAGCTTACAACACAAGCGGGGCGATAACAGCATAATTTGTGGCGGCAAAAGTAGGCAATGGCTTGTTTATGCGCGGATTTGGTGTATATTATTTCGACTTTTGACCAAAATTATACGGTTTTAAAAATGGAAAATCAGGCTACCCGCATTTTAGGAATTGATCCAGGCACCAATGTGCTCGGATTTGCGATTATTGATGCGCACAAAAACAGTATAACCGTTGTGGATATTGGAGTGGTCACTTTTGCCCACATCAGCGACGATCACACCGTAAAGTTGCGTTATATCTTTGAGCAGGTACAAGACCTGATTCGGCAATTTCAGCCTACCCAAATGGCCATTGAAGCGCCTTTTTTTGGTAAAAACGTGCAATCTATGCTCAAATTGGGCCGCGCACAAGGGGTCGCCATCGCCGCCGGTATGGTCAATAACCTCGCAACCACCGAGTATTTACCGAAAAAAATAAAAAGTGCAGTGACTGGCAATGGCAATGCTTCGAAGGAACAAGTTGCCGGCATGCTCGAAAACATCCTCAAAACAAAACTCAACGAAAAATACCTCGACGCAACCGATGCTTTGGCCGCTGCGGTGTGCCATTGGTACCAGTCGAATAGCCCCGTGGCGGGCATCAGCAACGCCAAATCGGGCAATAAATGGGAAGCATTTCTGAAAAACAACCCAGATCGGGTAAAAAAACCACGCAATATGTGATTTTTATGTGAAGTGGCGGCTCACACCTTGTAAAAAGAACACACACGTGTTACCTTCGCTGTTGGATGCGTTACTTTTTGACGCTGTGCCGTATTAAGGGTCAAATTTTTTCATTCATTAAATACCAACACAATCATGTCAGTTCAACAAAAATATCAAAGCGTACTTTCTCTGGGCGAAAAATTGAACGTTCGCAACGGTAAGGTAGAAGAAACAGACGGTGTCCTCCACATGTGGGGCCTCGTGAACACGCCTTACGAAAAAGACCAGTTGTGGGATGCCATCAAAGCAGCAGGCGGTGCCAATCCAACAGACCTCGTAGCGGATATTCAGGTTGAAAACTCGAATTTTTACACCAAACACACGGTGGAAAAAGGCGAAAGCTTGAGCAAAATCGCGAAACACTACTACGATGATATGATGAAATACAAGCAGATCTTCGATGCGAACCGCGATATCCTCGACGATCCAGATGAAATCAAAGTTGGTCAGGTTTTGACCATTCCAAACCCTGCCTAATCAACTACGAACCATTGTATACCCGCTGCATCCGTGTGCAAACCGGTATTTTGGAAAAATAAGCTGGTCGCTCCGATTTTCGGGGCGGCCATTTTTTTAACCCACCCGAAATTGTACCTTTGTCGCAGTCGAATTCAATTTATACACCCAATCCAGCGATTACTGGTTTAGTATGGCAGATTTTTCAAAACTTACCGAATTGTCACAACAAGTACGCCGTGACATTTTGCGCATGGTGTTCAATGTGCAAAGCGGTCACCCGGGCGGCTCGCTGGGATGTACAGAATTTTTCGTTGCACTGTATGGCAATGTGCTGAAACACAGTCCAAAACCTTTCAAAATGGAAGGTAAAAACCAGGACTTGTTTTTCCTCTCCAATGGTCATATTTCGCCAGTTTGGTACAGCGTTTTGGCGCGTACCGGCTATTTTCCCGTGGCCGAACTCAATACTTTCCGCAAACTTAATACCCGCCTGCAAGGACACCCAACCACCCACGAAGGGTTGCCAGGCATCCGCGTGGCTTCCGGCTCGCTGGGACAAGGCATGTCGGTGGCCATTGGTGCTGCGTTGGCGAAACGTATGGATGGCGATCCGCGGTTTGTATACTGCCTCACCGGCGATGGCGAATTGCAAGAGGGTCAAAACTGGGAGGCCATCATGTTTGCCGCTTTTAATAAAGTGGACAACCTGATTGTGACGGTCGATTGGAACGGCCAGCAAATTGATGGGTCCAACGACCAGGTATTGAGCCTCGGTAATTTGCCCGCCAAATGGAAAGCCTTCGGTTGGGATGTACTCGTCCTCGAACAAGGCAATAACCTGGAAGCTGTAATCGCCATGCTGCGCAAAGCCAAACGCCGCTGCGGCAAAGGCAAACCTGTGGTGATTTTAATGAAAACAGAAATGGGCTACGGCGTAGACTTTATGCAAGGAACCCACAAATGGCACGGAAAATCACCGAATCAGGAACAATTTGATCTGGCCATGGCACAATTGCCTAAAACTACTTTGGGCGATTACTAAACCGCCCAATAACCCATTCGTTCAAAAATATAACGCGTCGGCAAAGGCGCTTTCCCTATGAAAATAGAAGATATCGTATCCACAGGCACCCGCGCTACCCGCGACGGCTTTGGTGCAGGCTTACTGGAAGTGGGCAAACAAAATCCGCAAGTAGTGGCCCTTACCGCCGATTTGCTGGAGTCGCTGCAAATGCAACACTTTAAAGCGGCTTTCCCGGATCGTTTTTTCCAGGTAGGCATCGCCGAAGCCAATATGATGGGCATCGCTGCCGGTTTGTCGATCAATGGAAAAATACCCTACACCGGCACGTTTGCCAATTTCAGCACCGGCCGCGTGTACGACCAAATTCGCCAAAGCATCGCTTATTCGCATAAAAATGTGAAAATTTGTGCTTCCCACGCGGGCTTAACCCTGGGCGAAGACGGCGCTACCCACCAGATTCTGGAAGACATTGGCATGATGCGCATGTTGCCTGGTATGGTGGTCATCAATCC
>CAIVGO010000776.1 GCA_903905445.1 uncultured Bacteroidota bacterium | reverse complement strand
CCTATGATCAAGCGGTTCAATTATACCAGGAGAAAAAATACGACCAAGCGTTAAATCTATTGCTGCATCCAACAAAGGATCAGGAGCCGGAATATCTTTATTTACGCGGCTATGTTTATTACCAGCTTGGGGCCTATCGAAAAGCCGAACAGGATTTTCACGCATTTCGCGCCATGCAATTGTCGGATCACAAAATTGACGCAGTATGGCGGGAGGTGTTTTGTATGGTAAAGCAGTTGCCCGGGTCGCGCAAACGTTTGGATGCCGCCTTGGAAATGATTACGGCAGATCAAGAACATAATTATTATGAAGAAGCGGTGCAATTAAAAGCGGCGCTGAAGGGCAAAGATAGCCAACGCTAGGTGGGTATGAAAACGGCTGGGTTCTAATCCATTGAAAATCAATTTTTATCCATCCATCATTCTAGTCCATTTTAATCCTGGTTTAGTTTAGTAATAATTATTTTACGGTGTTAGCAACTTTGCTGATCGGTTGCTATCTTGTAGCGCAATCTGTAAACGTTTAAAAAATACGATTATGCGCTATTTATGGGTATTTTGTTTTAGTTTATTATTTTTTTCGCCGTCCTCCATTGCCTTTGGGCAAACAGGTCTTGATACCTTGGGTTTGACGGGCACCATCGCAGATACAGCAATCGCCAAACGCCTGTTTGTAGAAATGGGCGGATACGTGAAAAGCCGAAAACTGAAGGAAGCCGACGAACTCGGTAAAGTTATCTTGTCCATTTACACCCAAACTTTAGGTGCCGACTGCAAGGAGGTTGCCAATACCTGGCACCAAATCGGTATTATTCAATTCTTTCAAACGAATTATAACGAGGCGATTGATATTTGGGAAACGACCCTACGCATCCGCCTGAAAGTATTTGGTAATGAGCACCCGGACGTTGCCTGGTCATATAATAACCTGGGCGCTGCTTACAATAAAAAAGGGGACTTTGAAAAGTCCATTGCCTTTCATCAAAAGGCGCTGGAAATGCGCATCAAGTTGTTGGGCGGGGATCATTTGGATATTGCAGCGTCTTACAACAACTTGGGGATCAATTATAAAGACATGGGTAAATTTGATCAGGCCATCGTTTATTATGAGCAGTCGCTGGCAATTCGTACAAAAGTACTGGGGCCCACGCATTTAGACGTTGCGGACTCTTACAATAATTTAGGAACATCTTATTTTAATAAAGGGGAATATGATAAATGCGGTGCCTATCATCTGAAAGCCCTCGAAATCCGAATGGCTAGATTGGGCGCTACACACCCCAGTGTGGCCGATTCTTATAATAACCTGGCCATCAATTACAGTATTAAGGGCGCAAATGATCAGGCGTTGGCATGTTTTCAAAACTCCTTAAATATTCGCCTAAAGTATTGGAAACCGGATCATCCCGAGTTGGCAGACAGTTACAATAATATTGGAACGATATATTTTTACAAAGGTGATTTTGAAAAAGCCCTGCGCTTTCAACAAAAATCTTTGGATATTCGGATAAACGTATTGG
>CAIVGO010000775.1 GCA_903905445.1 uncultured Bacteroidota bacterium | reverse complement strand
TTGTACAACATGGACAAACAAGCAGGCGCGCCACCCGATGATTTTGCCGAAAAAGGGCAGAATTGGGGCTTCCCGACCTACAATTGGGCGCGTATGAAAGAGGATGATTTTGCCTGGTGGAAACAGCGTTTTGCCCAAATGCGCCTGTATTTTGATGCGTTCCGGATCGATCATATTCTTGGCTTTTTCCGCATTTGGAGCATTCCAATGCACGCGGTAGAAGGCATTATGGGCTATTTTGTACCCGCCATTCCGATTACCGAGCGCGAATTTCACGATGCGGGCATCGGATTTAATTTTGATCGCCTTTGCAAACCCTTTATTACCGACCAGGTATTGATGGAGCAATTTGGTGAAATGGCGCAATTGGTGGTAGAAAACTTCCTCGAACCCATTCCCGATGCCGGACGTTGGTCGGGTGCCAGTCAGTACAACTTCAAATCCGAATTTGATACCCAGCGTAAAGTCTTGGCATTTCTGCAGGCCCAGCCTTTAGCCACTGTAACGCCGGAAGTAAAAGAAAAAAAGACAACCAAAAAGGCAAAAAATACAGAGGCTACCCCTGTTTCAGCAGCAGTACCGATTGGTTTGGGGCTAACCGAACAAGAAACCGAGCAACTCAAAAAAGGCTTGTTCAATTTGTTGAGCAATGTCATTTTGTTTGCCGACGATAAAACTGCCAACGCGTATCATTTCCGCTTTGGCATCGATAAAACCAGTGCTTTCCGCAGTTTGCCATCGGAAGTACGTGAAAAACTCAACGCCATTTATGTCAATTATTTCTTCCGTCGGCAGGATGAATTTTGGCAAAAAGAGGCCATGGAAAAACTGCCCGCCCTCAAACGGTCGACCAACATGCTGATTTGTGGCGAAGATTTGGGCCTTGTACCCGCCTGCGTACCCGACGTGATGCGGGAATTGGGCATGTTGAGTTTAGAAATTCAGCGGATGCCCAAAGCATCGGGCAGTACCTTTTTTCATCCGAAAGATGCGCCGTATTTGTCGGTCGTAACACCTTCCACCCACGATATGAGCACCATTCGCGGTTGGTGGGAAGAAAGTCGGCGTTTGTCCCAGCGTTTTTTCAATGAAGAAATTGGTTTTCAAGGGAATGCGCCATTTTTCTGCGAGCCTTGGCTCAACCGCCTGATCCTGGAGCAACATATGAAATCGCCTGCCATGTGGGCCATTTTCCAATTGCAGGATTTGATGGGCATGGACGGCACATTGCGCCGCGACAACCCGAACGATGAACGCATCAATGTACCCGCCAATCCGACACATTATTGGCAGTACCGCATGCACCTCAGCTTGGAAAAATTGATGGAGGAGGCGATGTTTAACCAGACATTGCGGGCGATGGTGTTGGAATCGGGTCGGGCGTAGGGACAAGTCGCGACTTGTCCCTAATCGAAAGCGGCCGATTAGGCATATCGAGATGTTTTGGGGACAAGTCACGACTTGTCCGTACGCAACTTGTCCCCACGAGCGGCCGATCAGGCAAATCACGATATGCAATCGAAATATAAAATCGAATGTTTTCTAGGCAATTTACCACGTATTTATATGATTTTAATTGATATATCCAAAGAGTCAATGTGTTAATCATGGCAGTCTTTGTCACAAATTTGTTGCAAACTTAAGGGCAAGTACTAATAAAGACAGTACATTTGCATGCAGTTTCATTTTAATCCAAAATCTACTTGGATAAGCCTTTAGGGCAGTACTTTTTGTTGGTATAGTGAATGGTGATATGTATTTGTACTGCGTTCTTGGCATCCTGCTCAGAATCAAATTTTCTTCCATCACTGGATGGATAATATTTTCAAGATTAAATTAAAATCTCATTCTTCTCATGAAAAAAGTTCTTTTACTTTCAATTTTATTGGTGCTTGGCGCCAGTCAAATCTTCGGTCAGGCAGTGTCCATCAACACCGATGGCTCCCTTCCAAATGCGAGTTCAATTTTGGATGTTAAATCCACCACAAAAGGTGTACTCGTGCCACGTATGACTTCTGCAGAGCGCAACGCAATCGCAGCGCCGGCAACAGGCCTATTGGTTTACGATCTTACAACCCAATCTTATTTTTACTTCAACGGAACAACCTGGTTCAATTTCCAGGGTTTCACGGGTGCAGGTACCACGAATTTTATCCCGAAATGGACGCCAAACGGCAACACCCTTGGCAATTCGATTTTGTTTGATGATGGCAATTCCGTTGGTGTTGGTACCAACGCCCCAGGATACAAGTTTGATGTATTGCATAGTGGCTCAACAGGTATCCGCAGTCAATCATCCGGTTCTTTTTCGGTAGTTGATATTGACGGTGCTAACGGTGATGCTGCTTTGCGTTTTGCGAAAGCAGGTGTGAACCAGTGGAATACCCGCAACCGTCCAGCAGATGACTATTATGAAATTTTTGAATTAGGCGGTGGTGGTAGCCGTTTTGTTATTCAGGACGGAACCGGTAATGTGGGTATCGGCGAAACAGCAAATCCTACCTATAAATTGGATGTGTTGCATGGTGGCTCAACAGGTATCCGCAGCCGTTCATCCAGCTCTTTTTCAGTAGTTGATATTGATGGTGCTAGCGGTGATGCTGCTTTGCGTTTCCAAAAAGCAGGTGTGAACCAGTGGAATATTCGCAACCGCCCAGCGGATGATTATTTAGAAATTTTTGAATTAGGCGGCGGTGGTAGCCGTTTTGTTATTCAGGATGCAACCGGTAATGTGGGTATCGGCGAAACAACAAATCCAACCTACAAATTGGATGTATTGCATGGTGGCTCAACAGGTATTCGTAGTCGCTCAGATGCATCTTTTTCAGTAGTTGATATTGATGCTCAAAGTGGGGATGCTGCTTTGCGTTTTGCGAAAGCAGGTGTGAACCAGTGGAATACCCGCAACCGTCCAGGGGATGACTACTATGAAATTTTTGAATTAGGCGGTGGTGGTAGCCGTTTTGTAATTCAGGACGCAACGGGTAATGTGGGTATCGGCGAAACAGTAAATCCTGTCTATAAATTGGATGTATTGCATGGTGGTTCAACGGGTATCCGTAGCCGCTCTGATGCGTCTTTCTCCGTAGTTGATATTGACGGTGCCAGCGGTGATGCCGCCTTGCGTTTTCAAAAAGCGGGTGTGAACCAGTGGAACACCCGTAACAATCCTGGTACAGATGATTACCAGATTTTTGAACTTGGCGGCGGCGGTGAGCGATTGCGCATCGAAAACACTACAGGTAAAGTAGTAGTGAACGGTGATTTCACGGTTGTTGGTACAAAAATGTTTACAATGGATCACCCGCTTGATCCTGCCAACAAGGTTCTCGTGCATGCAGCAGCGGAAAGCAATGAAGTGATAAACTTCTACAGTGGCAATATCACAACCGATGCAACTGGTAAAGCAACCGTTCAACTTCCGGACTATTTCGAAGCGATCAACAAAGATTTCCGTTACCAATTGACTGTTTTGGGCACATTTGCACAAGCGATTATCAGCAAAGAAGTAAGCAACAACAAATTTGAAATTGCAACAAGCGTTCCAAATGTGAAAGTAAGCTGGGAAGTGAAAGGTGTTCGTAATGATGCCCACATGCGCCAACATCCATTTGTTGCTGAGCAAAATAAAGTTCCTGCCCAGGTAGGCAAATACTGGGATCCTGCTGCACACAACCAGCCTGCAAGCAAAGGCGTAAGTTATGATGCTGCTTTGAACTCTTCTTTGCAAGATGTTAGAATTCCTACAAAATCTGCGAATCCTTTGAATACTGCTGGTGGTAGCCTGGAGCAGCCAGTAAGCGCGCCTGCTGCCAAAAAAGTGCTAGCACAAGATGGTAGCGTTGCTCCTCAAACAGAAGCAAAAAAGCCTGAAGTGAAAAACCTTGATGTGAAAGGCTCAAGCGTTGAGGATCTGAAAAAATAAGGTTAGGGGTTTTTCCCAATACAAAGGCGCCTATTTAGTAAACGAATTGAACTAAATAGGCGCCACCTAACCATTTAAGCCCTTCCAATAAGAATCAGCTCTCAAGCTTACAAAATAATCATCATGAAAAGATTATTATTTACCATTATATGGTGTACCTGTCTCACAGGATCTATCTTGGCCCAGTTGAACAACAACGGAGCCAGGATAATTATTCAGTCAGGTGCAAGGGTCACAGCAACCATGGACCTGCGCAATACCAGCAGTGGTACGCTCAGCAATGCTGGAACCCTGCAAACCACCCAAAGTTTCGCCAATAATACCGGCGCTACTTTTTCCGGGGATGGCGCAACATTGGTCGGAAACAACTGGACAAATTCGGCGACTTTCACGCCTGGTACCAGTCCGGTCACATTCAATGACATTCCCAATGGATTGATTACTTCCGGCGGAAGTCCTTTCAATGGCGTGGTGATTACCAAGCCTGCGAACAATTACATGTATCTTGGCGATGCAGCGACCATCAACGGAAATTTGAATTTCCAGTCTGCAAACAATTACCTCGCCCTCGGTACAAACAATTTGACCATTAACACCGTGACAGGAGCAGGTGCCGATCGTTTCATTGCAACGAATGGTACTGGCCTTGTGACCAAAAGTTTAACAGGTACTAATTTCGTATTCCCAATTGGATACGGCACGGGCTTTAATGGTGGCGCTGCTACGATTAGCCGGTATTCGCCTGTTACCGTGAATTCAGCGGTGAACCTGGTTGCCCAACAATTTCAGGCGGCCTATTACAAAATTAACCCTAGTGTTGCTACCTTCCCAACCGGCGCGCCGTTCTCTACAGCGTCTTTGTCGGCCGACTTGTGTAAAGTAAGCAATGTAGAATATTTTGATGTAAATGGCAGTGCTTCTGTACAATTGACATTTACATGGGATGCCGGTAGTAACCTTGTTCCGTTGGTTACCAACATTGGTTTGCTCCGTGTTGCTGGCTGGAATGGAACTCAGTGGGTTAACCTTGGCCAGGCTTCTGTGACCGGTAATTTAACAGCTGGCTCCATCACAACACCTGCCCTCGTTCCAAATCTTTACAGTGCCTTTACCTTCGCAACGGCAAATCCATTGGCCTTTACCGTAACAGGTGGCGGCCTTGTTTGTACGACCGATAATATAGGTGTACCTGTAGGTTTGAATGGCTCTGAATTGAATGTAAATTATCAATTGTTTTTGAATGGTAATCCAGTGGGTGCACCAGTAGCGGGCACAGGCGCTGCGATTTCTTTTGGAAACCAATTAGGAGTTGGCACTTATACGGTTGTTGCAACCAGTGTATTTAGCGGCTGTACCCGTCAGATGACTGGTTCAGTAGCAGTGGCTACCTTTAATTGCACCATCGTTATCTCTGACCCTTGTGTTTGCCTGAATAATGCAACTACCTTGACCAATGGCCAATTTGGCGAACAAATCAAGGTAAATGCACCAAGTACGCAAACCTGGACGGTTACTGCCATCAACGGTTTGTTTTCAGCATTCAGTCCTGTGCCACCTGCTGTGCCAACACCCATCACGGTTGGAACTGTTTTGGTAAATATCGGTGGCAATATGTTCACATTGGACGGTCGCCACATCGACGCATTGGGTTACACCATCAGTGTAAATAATGCCCGTGGTACAACGTTGAGCATCGGCAACTCTTGCCAATACCCGAACCCTGCGATCACGTCCGACCTGAGCGGCGATTTCTGCTTGTACTCTGACATCGTTCCACTGACCGGTACCCCTGGTGATGCCAACATCGTAAGCGCTGTGTTTACGGTAAATGGTGTTGTGGCAACCCAATTCAATCCAGGTGCAGGTGTTGGTCAATATGTAATTGAATATACCGTAAATGGTGGCACACCAAAAGCATTTGGTCCAAACGACCCAGGTTGTATCCAAAAAGTATCGACCATCGTAAATGTAATCGCAACGCCATCTCAATTGTCTTGCAACGATTTGGTTTACTTGTCGTTGGATGTCGATTGTATCTCTGAAATCAACCCGGATGATATCCTGGAAGGTTCTTATGGTTGCTACGATGACTATGTAGTTGAATTAGATGTTACCCTTCCTTATGGCAACGGTCCATGGGTACCTGGTGTTGTGAACGCCAGCGATGTTGGCAAAACGTACCAGGTGCGCGTAACGCATTTGGTAACTGGCAACAAATGCTGGG
>CAIVGO010000774.1 GCA_903905445.1 uncultured Bacteroidota bacterium | reverse complement strand
TCGACGATGCCCAGCGCATCTATATCCACTTTATTGGCTCGCATTTTTTGTGGAAAATGGTGCGCCGCCTCACCGGAGTGCTGGTGGAAGTGGGCCGCGGCCGTATGTCGCTCGAAACTTTGGAAGGGTATATGGAAACGTTTACCAAGGAGCCATCTAAGTATACAGCGCCGCCATCGGGGTTGTTTTTGGAGAAGGTTACGTATTGATAATTATTTTTAATATATAGTTTGCTTAAAAACAGCAAAAATTGGTGGTTAATACAAAGATGCTACTTGGTGGCGCCTTTCAATCTGCTCGGGTTGAAGTTTGCTTAACTGTCCTGTTTTCAGTTTGTAATTATAAGTAAATTTGCATTGCCATTGGGTTATTCCGGTTGAGATCCTTGAACAACATGGGTATGGCTAATTTCGGTATTTTTGAATTTGTCTAATAGGTGCTTTCATTATATTTTAACCAAGATGAAAAACTTCATATGCGTTTTTTTCATTACTATAGGTATTTCCGTACATGCACAAAAGCATGATTACATATGGGTAGTAGGTGTTGCTAATGAAACTGCCGTAATACCTTATGGGGGTTCAACCCTTGATTTTAACCAAATACCTGTAAATGGTTATTTTAAGCCCCGTTTACTTAATCTTAGAGGTAGTAGTGCTAGAATTTCGGATGCCAAGGGAAATTTAGCCTTTTACACTGATGGATGCCGAATCTGCAATGCACAAGATTCAATCATAGAAAATGGAGAAGACCTCAATCCAGGTGATTTGTACAATCAATTTTGCGCTTGGCCTTCCTTAGGAGGGTATATTTCAGGTTTCCAAAGTTCGGTCATCTTGCCCTTTCCTGGCTCCGACCACGAATACATCCTTATTCATACTGGTATAGAAAATATCCCAGATGCAACGGTTACCAAATTATATTACTCCAAAATTGACATGAGTTTAAATAATGGGAAAGGAAAGGTTACCGAAAAAAACGTTGTTATCTACGCTGGCCCCATGGGGTTTGCAGAAATGAGCGCGGTAAAACACGCAAATGGGACCGACTGGTGGGTTGTTAAGCCAGCACCTTACAATAAAAACAGTTATTTTAAATTCCTCATCACCCAAAATGGACCATCTCAACCTGAATTTCAGAACTTTACTTTTAATACCCTAACTTTTAGCACACAAAGTCAAACATGTTTCAGCCCGGATGGGAAAAAGTTTATTCGGTATAGAGGATCTGAAGGGGTGTATATTTTTGATTTCGATCGACAAACCGGTTTGTTATCTAATCCCGTTTTCATTGACCCTCCGGAAATAACGATTAAATATGGTGGCTGTGCTGTATCGCCCAATAGCCGATTTTTATACCTCAGCAACCTTACCGATTTGTATCAACTGGATCTTGAAGATGTGATGAATCCGGCATCTTTTCGGCACATCGCCACCTATGACGGGTATATTGATAATCTTGCTGCCAATTTTGGGTATTGCCAACTTGCGCCCGACTGCCAAATCTATATATCGCCCGGCAATCCGAGCAAGGTTTACCACATCATCCACCGCCCTGATGAATTGGGCGAAGCTTGTGATTTTGAGCAACATGCGTTGAAAATGGATGCTTATCAGGGCTCTATGGTACCTCCATACCCCAATTACCGCCTCGGCCCCAGCGGGACGGAAGGCTTGCCTTGTGCTCCTACCGTGTCTACCTTTGGTCCGCTCGTGGAGCAATCAAATCTTAGGGTTGCCCCCAACCCCAACTCAGGAAGTTTTACCCTATATTACCAACTTGAACAAAACCAGAGTACACCGTTTTTATTGTACAATGCACTGGGCCAGGAAGTGTACCAAACTCTACTTCCCGGAACCACGGGCAATGTTGCAATGCAACTGGATCATTTATCTCCCGGTATCTATTTTTATGTTGTTCCGGGAGGTAGTTTGCCTATGTCGGGTAGATTGATGATCGCAAGCGAGTAGTACACTTGCGAATTTGCCATTTTGAACATAATTTTGTAAAAGATGGCCATAAACAGGTCCAAAGTAGTCTTAACAAGTTCTAAGCATCTTTTACCTATGCAAGCGGATCTTATAAAAGAAATGGACGCAATTCAAATAAGCGTAAACAAGCAGTTGGATGGTTATACGTTCAGCATAAGCCCATCTGTCCGTGCTTTGATAAAAACGTGGTTTCCGGATGCACACCCGGCGAACATTATCTTTGTTTCTTATGATATAAAGAGTGGGTTCGAAGATTTTTACACCAAATTGGAGGCATTGATCTATCCAGCCATGTTAGGCATTGAAAAACAATCGGATCTTATCCAAAAGATTCAAGAAGTTAGGTTTGTAGACACTCAGACGGGTAAAGTTTTACATACCTACAAGATTGGAATGGAAGAAAAGTAAAACAAGTACTACATCCCCTCCAACACCATAGCCTTAAACCCCTCCTGCTTTGCCTCCAAAAACTGCGCCCCCGTCTCCCGAATCGTAGTCTCCAAACTCCGATACGTAAAATCAAATACCGTTTTGGATTTATCGCTGGTGTAAAAATACTTCGATACACTGCTGCGCGCGGCTTCCCGGGTAACCATCGGCTCGGCGCCCAATATTTTTTCCTTCAGCCACTCTACCCGCCAGGCTACTTCTGCCAGCAGCGGACTGACTGGAATAAACGGCGGTTTTTTATCAATCGAAGCACCAATCAGGTCGAACAAACGCCGAAAAGAGGCATTTTCGCTGTTTAAAATATACCGTTCGCCGTTTTGCGGGCCTTCCAGCAAGTGTACCATAAAACGCGCCACATCCCGCACATCCACAAAACCGGTGCTGCCGGAGGGGCAAAATTTCAAGCCTTCTTCTACTTGTTTGAAAAATTTGGCAGATCCTAAATTCCAAAACCCGCTGCCAAAAATAATGGCCGGGTTCACAATCGCTACCGCCAAACCTTCATGGTGCGCGCGCCACACTTCCTGCTCGCCCTGGTATTTACTGATCGCATAATTGCTGTTACCCCGACTTTGCACCCATTTGCTGTCTTCATCGAGCGTCGGACGGTCCTTGGCACGCCCCAGGGAGGCAATACTGCTCACGTGTATCATTTTCCGCACCCCCATTTCAAGGGCTAAGTTGGCCACGTTGGCCGTT
>CAIVGO010000773.1 GCA_903905445.1 uncultured Bacteroidota bacterium | reverse complement strand
TACCGAATACGTGCGCGTACTTGATACCAAAAAGGAAAATACCCTGGTGATGCACATCGTGGAAAAACTGCCCGAAAACATCGACCATGAAAATGTGCAATGTGTCGTAGATGCTGATAAACGCCACCTCACCGAGCGCAACCACTCGGCTACACACTTGCTGCATGCGGCTTTGCGCCGGGTGTTGGGCACCCACGTGCAACAAAAAGGTTCGTACTTAGATGACCATACCTTGCGTTTCGACTTTCAGCATTTCCAGAAAGTAACCGATGCAGAAATCCTTGAAATAGAACGGATTGTAAATGAAAAAATCCGCGAAAATATTGCTTTGGAAGAAGCGCGCAACCTGCCCATCGAGGAAGCCAAAAATTCGGGCGCGATGATGTTGTTTGGCGAAAAATACGGCGAAAGCGTGCGCATGATCACCTTCGATCCTGCTTACTCCCGCGAGTTGTGCGGCGGTTGCCATGTGCAGCGCACCGGCCAAATCGGTTATTTTAAAATTACCGCAGAAGCAGCAGTGGCAGCGGGTGTGCGACGTATTGAAGCGGCTACAGCCGTAGGTGCCGAACAATATGTACAAGGCCTGGAAGACGAACTGGGGGCGATTAAAAACGTATTGAAAGCGCGCGATCTGCCCAAAGCGATCGGCGATTTGCAAGACGAAAACAAGCGCCTGCAAAAAGAAATCGAACGCCTCGTGCAGGAACAGGCCAATGGCTTGCGGGAAGGTTTGCGGGCACAATTTGAAACAGTAAACGGCATCGCGTATTTATCCGCCTTGTTGCCGATTCAGGATGGAAACGCGATCAAAACCCTGGCAACCGAACTCGAAAGGGAAGTAGGCAACGCCGTCATCGCCTTCGCTTCCGCAGGTGCCGATGGCAAATGCATGTTGACGGTAAAAATCAGCGATGGTTTGGTAAAATCCAATGGTTTGAACGCCGGTACGATTGTACGCGAACTGGCGCAAAAGTTCCTGAAAGGCGGCGGTGGCGGCCAACCCGGTTTTGCAACAGCGGGCGGTACTGATGCCACACAATTGAAAGAGGCTTTGGATGCGGTGAAGGGGTATTTGTAATGGGCCGCGCATTGCAGGGAAAAAACGTTCAGACATTGGATGTAACTTTTCCTGTAATGGACAGTCCAAATACCAAATTTTCACGCACACAAAACTATTTCAACATGCATAAGATCAAAATCATATTTACGGCGTTGTTTTTAGCCCTTTTTAGCCTTGCCGGCAATACCTTAATGGCGCAAGAGGCTCCACCGAAAGGCGATAAAGGCCAACGCCCACCACCGCCGCCCGAATCGCAGGCGCAAATGGAAAAACGCGAGGCCGCCGAAACGGATGAAATGTCGAAAGAACTGAACCTGACGCCCGAGCAAAAAGCCCAGATCAAAAAAATTGACCAGGATTTTAAGGCAAAAAGAAAGGTAGAGAAAAACGAACGCCGGGAAGCCCATGAGCAAGCGCGCGCAGAACGCGTCAAAGCCCACAAAGCCGTGATGACACCTGAACAATCTGCCAAATACGACCAGGTGCTGGCAAAACGCGAAGCGAAACATAAGGAGAAAATGGACGCGCGGCAGAAGGAAAAATCGGCTAAAAAATCGGCCAAAAAGGCACAGAAAAAAGCGCCCAAAACCCCGGAACAGGACGGGAACAGAGATTAAATGAATTTTTGGTTTGTATATAAACATGCTTCATCCCGAGTTTTGGATTATACCAAAATTCGGGATTTTTATTTATTATCAAAAATATCTAGTAAGAAAACCCATCATAAAACGAATATAAGTGCCCTAGACTACACTACTTGACATATTTCGCGCAGATGTTACACAGATGCATTTTCGCAGATGTTACGCAGATGAATTTCGCGCAGATGCAACGCAGATGCATTTTCGCAGATGTTACACAGAAAAATCTGCGTAACATCTGCGCTTTTTTTCTGTGTAACATCTGCGCGAAATAAAAATGCCCACTACTGTGCTACTCGCCACAGCCCCCCCCCTTAATCAATCTTTTTCAGGCGGCCAGAACCGGAAATACTCTTCGTAATTTGGGGATTCCCTTTGTAGGTAACATCGCCACTACCACTGATGGTTGCTTGCAGGCTTTCACTCGCCGTCAGTTGAATATTTCCACTACCGCTTACGGTTACGATAGCCGTTTTCACAGGGCAATTGAGTGCAAAAACATCGCCACTGCCGCTTACCACAGCATTCAGTTGGTCGGCCGTTCCGCTGAGTGTGATGTTGCCTGAGCCGCCCACCGTTGTATTGATTTTGGTGAAATCGGCTTTATACACCTTCAAATCACCACTACCTGCCACATCCAGGTCTAATTGAAGTCCCTTGATCGCATCCGGGACTTCCACCTTGGCACTGCCGTTTACCTCAATTCTATCCCAATTAGGCGCAGAAACCAGGATTTTTAAATTGTCGACATCATACACGTCCCGGTCGAAAAGGATTTTCAGCACGCCATTGTCTTCAATGGTTTCCAGGTAAGCGATGATGCTTTCTTCGCAAGTGACTTGTACCTTATACACCGAATCGGTGCGTATTTCTACCGTACCCGGTACATGCACTTCAAGGGCATGAAAGTTCTTTTCATCGCGGTTTTCGGTACTCAAATCGCCCGAACCCCGGGTGCCCAAGGGATCGCAGGCAGCAAAAAGCAAACAAAAGGAAGCGGCGGCCAATAGGCAGCGGGGGACAAATTGTTTCGTTGTCATAGCTTAATCAGTCGTTGTTGTAAAAAATAGTGTTTTTGTTTTCAGAGGAACTTTCCAGTCCACGCGCAATCCCCTGCCGCGCTTTGACTATCCATACGACACGCACTCCCAGGCTTTACCCTGATCCGTTTTTTACCTTTTTTTTAAAATTGATACCGCAGTGCCACATTTCCCCCCACCCAACTGCTTAAACGCGGCGCATCGGGAATTTTGATAGAAGGGAAATTAGCCGGCACCACCAAGGGTTTATAGTCAAATCCGTCGGGACGCGCTTTTTCAGCAATATACACGTTGGCGCTCAGGCCCAGGGCCACGTGCAAACCACCCGCAATGCGCACATCAAACGCCGGGGCAAATTGCGCCCAACCGTGAAAAGTCTGGTTGTTCCGTCCTTCTACATTGATTTGCCGATGAATGAGGTCGAAACTCATGCCGCAGCGGTCGTTGAAACGCGCCAATGCACCAATGCCCGCCCCATACGACCACAGGAATTTTCGGTCCTCGTACGCGGGCGTGTACCCGGCCGTGAAGATGGTGTACAAATGCCGGGTGCCCGATTTGAAGGCTACATTGCTCCAGGTCACTTCATTTCCGCTCAATTCGAGGGTTACATACCCGCCTTTTTTGGAAAAATTGAGCAACCCGATTTGCACCCCATCGATTTCCCGCGCGCGATTGATCAAACCGATCTGCACGCCTTTTACTTTTCGGGCACTGTTAAACAAACCTGCCATTTGCGCGCCGTGGATAGTATCGGCCTGATTGAACAGTCCCGCGGCCTGTACGTGTAAGGTTCCGGTTTTATGGGTATTGAACAAACCGGCAGCTTGCACCCCGCCATTGGCTTTTTTGGCAACATTAAATAAACCTGCCGCTTGCACCCCTTGTACGTACGCCGCACCTATATTGTACAAGCCCGCCGCCTGCAACACCATAATACTGTCGGCATGGTTGGCAATACCAGCCGCCTGGATGGAAAATTTTCC
>CAIVGO010000772.1 GCA_903905445.1 uncultured Bacteroidota bacterium | reverse complement strand
TCCCTGTAAAATCATTTGCGGGGTAATGGTTGTTGCGCAATCTGCCTCCAGGGAAACATTGACTAAGTTGTTGCAAGTCAACTGACTGGGCGTAGCAATGACATTGACCGTTTGGGAAACCTGTTGGATGCAGCCTGCATCATTTTGGTTAAATGCTTTGGGCAGGCCACCATCAACAGTATAGGTAATTTGATAGGATCCAATACCTGCGGCAGGATCAAACACGGTAGCAGGTACGTTATTGATCGTAAAGCTGGCATTTAAAATATGGTCATCCCCAGGCAAGCCCAACAAAGGCACCGGATTCGAATACAAGCAGAAACTGCCACTTAAATCGGATAAAATGACGGGATTAGGATAGGAACAGGTATTTGAAATACTCAGTTGGGTACCTAATCCATTCGCCACGGTGAGGGTATAGCCCAGTGCATCTAGGTGGATGCCATTTAATTGGAAGGTATTTCCACCGATTGGATTCATCAAAGTGCCTGCATTTAGCGCGATCGGCGGTGCAGGTGGGGCCGGACTTACACTTGCATACAAACCCGTTGCGGTGCTGACCGTCCATACTTGTTGTGCGGGTGCCATTACCGTTATGGTTTCATCAAACTGACCATTCAGCAAGTTCGTTGCATTGTTTTTGCATAAACAAGGATCTGAAATGCTGGCCAAACAATCAAAAGTCGTCACTTGCACTGTTCCCGACATGGTAGCGGTGCAGTTCCCCTGCAAAGCGGTAGCAATCACGGAATAGTTGCCGGGGGTTAAATACTTGCCCATGGACAACATGCTACCTGTTCCAGCGACTGCCGAGCCAATCGGCGCGCCATTCAGGAATAATTGGTATTGGACATTCAATTGGGAATTACTCAATTGAATGGCAACCCCGGTTGTATCCGTTGTACAGACGGCACCACCGCCATCGATTGCGAATATTTCGGGTACCGGATTGACCAATACCGTTGCGGTGATCGGTGTGCCCGTGCAGCCATTGGCACTGGGGATAATGGTAAACGTTACCAGCACCGGCGCAAAAGTGGTATTGGTTAATGTTCCGCTAATATCTCCTAATCCACTGGAAGCAATTCCTGTTATGGTCGTAGCCTCATCGCGCGTCCAGGAATACGTGGTTCCATTAACGTTGCCGCTTAATGATATAGGTGTAATGCTTGCGCCCGAACAAATCGTTTGGCTGTTTGGCGTAGACACCGCGTCCGGCGTTGGATTCACCAGGACCGTTGCCGTAATCGGTGAACCGATACAGCCATTGGCGCTGGGGGTAATGGTAAAGGTTACCAGAATCGGCGCAAAAGTGGTATTGGTTAATGTTCCGTTGATATCCCCTACTCCACTGGAAGCAAGGCCGAGTACGGTCGTGGTAGCATCGCGCGTCCAGGAAAAAGTGGTGCCGCTAACATTGCCGCTGAATAGAATCGGGGTAATACTGGCGCCCGAGCAAATCGTTTGGCTGGTTGGTGTAGACGCAATATCCGGGGTTGGATGTACCAATACTGTTGCCGTGATCGGCGAACCGGGACAGCCATTGGCACTGGGGGTAATGGTGAACGTTACCAGCACCGACGCAAAAGTGGTATTGGTTAATGTTCCGCTGATATCCCCTAGTCCACTGGAAGCAATGCCGGTTATGGTGGTCGTCGCATCGCGCGTCCAGGTGTAAGTCGTGCTGTTTACGTTTCCACTTAATACAATTGGGTTAATACTTGCGCCCGAGCAAATTGTTTGGCTGTTTGGCGTGGATACGGCGTCCGGGGTGGGATTTACCAGGACTGTTGCCGTGATCGGCGAACCGAGACAGCCATTGGCGTTGGGGGTAATGGTGAATGTAACCAGTATTGGTGCAAAAGTGGTATTCGTTAATGTTCCGCTGATATCTCCATTGCCATTTGAAGCAATACCGGTTATTGTAGTAGTCGCATCGCGCGTCCAGGAATAAGTAGTGCTGTTTACGTTTCCGCTAAATAGAATTGGGGTAATGCTGGTGCCCGAGCAAATCGTTTGACTGGCGGGGAGGGACACTACATCCGGAGTGGGATGCACCAATACAGTAGCGGTGATCGGCGCACCTGTGCAACCATTGGCACTTGGGGTAATGTTGAACGTTACCAGCACCGACGCAAAAGTGGTATTTGTTAATGTTCCGCTGATATCTCCATTGCCATTTGAAGCAATACCGGTTATGGTGGTCGTTGCATCGCGCATCCAGGAATAAGTAGTGCCGTTTACGTTGCCGCTGAATAGAATCGGGGTAATGCCCGCGCCTGAGCAAATCGTTTGGCTGTTTGGCGTGGATACCGCATCCGGGGTGGGATTTACCAGGACTGTTGCTGTGATCGGCGTTCCAGTACAGCCATTGGCGCTGGGGGTAATGGTAAATGTAATAAGTATTGGTGCAAAAGTGGTATTGGTTAATGTTCCAGTAATATCCCCTACTCCACTGGAAGCAAGGCCGGTTATGGTTGCGGTCGCATCGCGCGTCCAGGAATACGTGGTGCCATTAACGTTGCCGCTTAATGATATAGGTGTAATGCTTGCGCCCGAACAAATCGTTTGGCTGGTTGGCGTGGACGAAGCATCCGGGGTTGGATTGACCAGCAATGTTGCGGTGATCGGTGTGCCGATACAGCCATTTGCGCTGGGGGAAATGGTAAAGGTAACCAGTATTGGGGCAAAAGTGGTGTTCGTAAATGTTCCGTTGATATCCCCTACTCCACTGGAAGCAATGCCGGTTATAGTCGTGGTCGCATCGCGCGTCCAGGAAAAAGTGGTGCCGTTAACATTGCCGCTGAATAGAATCGGGGTAATGCCCGCGCCCGAGCAAATCGTTTGGCTGTTTGGCGTGGATACCGCGTCCGGGGTGGGATTTACCAGGACTGTTGCCGTGATCGGCGAACCGAGACAGCCGTTGGCGCTGGGGGTAATGGTAAAGGTCACAAGTATTGGTGCAAACGTGGTGTTCGTTAATGTTCCGCTAATAGTCCCTACTCCATTTGCAGCAATGCCGGTTATCGTTGTGGTTTCATCGCGCGTCCAGGAATACGTGGTCCCATTAACGTTACCGCTTAATAATATAGGTGTAATGCTTGCGCCCGAGCAAATCGTTTGGCTGTTTGGCGTGGTTACCACGTCCGGGGTTGGATTTACCAGGACTGTTGCCGTGATCGGCGAACCAGTGCAACCATTGGCGCTGGGAGTAATGGTAAACATAACCAGCACCGACGCAAAAGTGGTATTGGTTAATGTTCCGCTGATATCTCCTACGCCACTTGCAGCAATTCCTGTTATGGTCGTAGCCTCATCGCGTGTCCAGGAATACGTGGTCCCATTTACGTTGCCGCTTAATGATATAGGTGTAATGCTTGCACCCGAGCAAATCGTTTGGCTGGTTGGCGTGGATACCGCGTCCGGGGTGGGATTTACTATAATTTGGAAAGAAACAGCAGTCCCGTAACAAGTTATCCCATTTGCCTGAAAAAGTGGGGTTACATGAATGGTTGCCACTATGGGTTGATTGCTCAGATTAACCGCCGTAAACGGATCAATATTACCAGTTCCACTAGAAGCCAGCCCAATGTCAGGACGATCATTGGTCCATTCAAAAGTTGTCCCATTTATTGGTCCACTAAAAACAAGGGTACTCGTCTGCGCTCCATTGCAAACCGACTGATTGGGTACGATACCCACCGTAGGACTAGGCGTTTCAAGGATGGTAACCTGAGTACTGTCTGCACAACCATTGATATCGGTAACCACCGCAGTATAAATCCCGGCAGCAAGGTTGGTCGCCGTATCCGAAACCTGAACAGGGCTTGTATTCCAGGAATAGGAATACGGACCTTCTCCGCCACCTGCTACCACAATTGCATGACCATTTGAAGCCCCTGCACAAGTAGCAATTACCGATGCTATGGTGGCTGTAACATCCGGACAGCGTGCTGCCAGGGTGTATACTTGATAATTATTTGGAATAATCGGATTATTGGTACCCATCATACCCGCATTCAAGCTTCCTACATCTAAAGTTGAAGGAATAACCTCCCATTGGGTACCTGTCCAACCAACAATGGTTAAACGACCTAAAAATCCATTGGTTAATGCACCTATATTACTGTTCGCATTCCAACTTAATTTCAAAACAACCGCCGCAGTTCCATTTACATCCCAATATTCTACAGTACTAACTTCCAGCAGCGTTGATCCCAATTGATTTCCAGGAAAAGGGGCACCCATAGGCAAGGGGCCATAATTGCCTCCCTCCAAATTGGAGGTTATTGCATTCGATGGGTTTGCATTGAAATAGGCAGCAGTACAATGGTCTGTACTGTTTGCCATACCACTGATTTCTATCGGCCGAAAGGTGCCATTATCTCCAATAGGGAACATAAAGGCTCCCGTCCCATATTTACGAACATATCCATCTACAAATGCTTGATCGTTGGCCCCAATGGGTTGGGGTGCAGTGGCTGAAAAAGAAAGTATTGCCGTTGGATCTAAACGATTTGTACCGACAATGCCCGGCAACAAGCCCGACCCACCATTTAAGAAATGGTGCTGCCCGTGGATAACCACCTCAGTTGGGTTATGCAAAAACATATTTCCAAAACTACCCGACTGGGCCACCAATAACTGGTTGTAAAAACAACCCAATATCAATAAGATGTGCGAACACCTATTGAAGCCAAAACGGTTTCTCATGAGCAATATCAAGATCTATTAAAGGAAAAAATAAACAGATTAAAAAGTTAACACAATGATCTAAGGGTAGTTGATTAAATTACAAAACAATCAAATATGGAACAAAGAGCAGATTGTATCAAAAATAAAGATAAAGAGCTTTGATACCGTCAAATTAAAAGAAAATAACCAACGGCTTATTTTAGTACCAAGTGGTCTATGACAAGTTAAGTTAAACTTGATATCGACCCTGTTTTGAAATTCACCATGGTTAACAACTAGCGCAATAGTACGATTCCTTGTGCAAACCACCAAGCAGAACAATCCCAAAAACACAAAAATCACATGTTTATGCGATGCGCTTTTGAAAAAACGAACAATTCGCACAATTGCCTATTCAACCACCTGTTCCATGCCATAGTGGAAACTCCTATAGAAAGTTGCCAATTTCCTGGTTAAACCCGCAACTTCCCTAATTAAATCAGCCCATTACACGGACCTGCCTCCAAATTGCTCAGCAGAACCGACCAACTGCCCAAAGAAAACACCCAATTCCCCAGATCAACCAACCCATTTCCTGGATAAACCGCCCCATTACTCAGAAGTTCCAACCCCTCGCATCCTTCATCCGCCGCGTTTCACAGTTATCCCAACCAATTTCATGGATATCCCAACCAACTTCATGGATGAAAAAGCAAAAAAACATCGTAACGCATGTTGCTTCCTGGCGACCTCGCCTGCAAACAAGGCTCCGGGCGGTCTTTTTTGTTGAATCTGAGCGCCATTGATCCCATTGTCAGCCCACTTTTAGTCAACCAGCAAGGGAGAACACTAAACTGCTGCTTGCTTGCTGGATGAAACCAGTCTTCCAATCTAACTTACCATGCATTTCTTATGAATAATGGTTTGCTTGATCCATGAAACGCGGCACTTTATCCGTGAAATTTGATTTTTCTAGTCTAACTAAAAAATAGTTAGCCTGCTTTTAGTGCGCAAAACCGGGTTTTGGTGGAAAACTCTTTCATATATGTAACAAATTAAAGTGTTTTTTGGCCCTAAAACGGCCTAAAAATGGCGCTTTTTGCCCTTTCAAGAAACGCGCTCCGTTTTTTGGCCGCCAAATACCCCAAAAACCCGTGGAAAACTTCGCCAAAAATGTAATTTTTTTTGAGGGGCGTGGACGATCATATTTGTGGCAAGTCAAGGGTACTTGGCGCAAGTATTATTTCATTTTTCCACTCTTTAAATTTTTAAAACATGTCAAAATCTGTCGTACGCAAAATGTCGTACAAAACACTTACCCAGTCTGAACTGGCCACTTTTGCGGCCAATGTACACCAACGTATGGCTTCCCGCCCGGAATACCAGTCTTTTGCTGCGGACATTGCCAGTCTGGCCGAAAAAACAGAGGCCTATACGCAGGCATTGGTGGATGCAGCAAGCCGCAGTACCGCATCCATTGCGCAAAAAGAACTGGCCAAAAACAGTGTACTCAGTGCCCTGGATCGGATTGCCTTTCTCCTCGACTTCAATTTTACGGGTCAGGATGTGTGGGTGATCAATGCAGGTATGGAAATGATCCGCGATCGCCGGGTAAATCAAAACAAACTGGAAGCGCCGTATCAATTGCGGGCCATCAACAAGGGCGTGAAAGGGGAAATTTCGCTGCAATTCCGGTTGCCGGAACCAGAGTTAGCGAGAAAAAAAGGGTTCCACGGAGGAGCTCGGAGGTACGGAGTTGCACGGAGTTTTTATCCTCGTAACATCATACATCTGATCTTCTGTGGAACCCTCCCCTCTAAATCGGATTTTTTTCTCTGTGTAACTCCGTACCTCTGAGCTCCTCTGTGGAACCCTCCCCTCTAAATCGGTATTTCTCCGCGCAACTCCGTACCTCTGAGCTTCTCTGTGGAACCCTCCCCTCTAAATCGGTATTTCTCCGTGCAACTCCATACCTCCAAGCTTCTCCGTGGAACCCCTTTTCCCCTCTACACACCTCCTAAAACTCAAGGATCACCCCCTCTATAATCCGGCAACACTCATCCATTTGCGCCTCCGTCATCACCAAAGGCGG
>CAIVGO010000771.1 GCA_903905445.1 uncultured Bacteroidota bacterium | reverse complement strand
CTCTGTTTTCCATACTTTTTCGAGTACTTCCTGCACAATATCCTCCGCTTCATGGGTATTTCCGGTAATCCGCAACGCAAACCGGTATAGTTTGTGTCGGATCGGAAATACTTGTTGTTGGAAGATCGTCCAGTTCATAAGCGCAAGCCAAATTGCAAAAGGTGTTTTTGTCTTTCATGCGTCTATACGCCGCCGCAACAGGTTTTTGCAAATTATTCTGATTGTTTAAAACCAATTGCTGTGGCGTATATAAAGGGAAGACGCCTTCACACCGGGAATGTTACAGCACTAAACTGTTTTTTTTGTTTTTAGATCGAGAAAGGGCTTTTCGATCAATACCCAGCTGATGCGCGCACATACATACGTGGCGGCGAAAGCCAACAACATATAAAGGATTTGTACCCAATATAAGGGTAAACCGGTCGACATCAGGGGTTCCTGAATGTACCAGGTAAAGGGCATGCGCAATAATTGGTGAAAAACGTACAAACCATAGCTATACATACCAATATGGCGCAAAAAACGGGTTTCACACAGGTTGCGAACCACACTTTGCTCGCATAAAGCCAGGTAAACAAAGCCCGCAAAGGTTAAGGCTGCATACGTGCCACGCACTTGAGAATCGCCCGCTACCATATAATAGAGCAAGCCTAAGAGGCATATAAAGGTCAAATCGCGCACAATCACTTGTTCGAGACCCTTGAATTTAATTTTTCCATTGTGTACCAGCACCGCCATCAAACTACCCGCAGCCAGGCCATCCATGCGGCAATAAGGCAACACATACGATGCTTCCGACCATTTGTGGCCAAACACCACATCGGTCCATTCGCGCACATCCGTACCA
This sequence comes from uncultured Bacteroidota bacterium, assembly GCA_903905445.1. Classification (GTDB taxonomy): domain Bacteria; phylum Bacteroidota; class Bacteroidia; order Chitinophagales; family Saprospiraceae; genus M3007. The sequence continues at coordinate 9,017 of CAIVGO010000771.1, read as the reverse complement.
ATGGCCAATAAAAAAATACACAGCCAAGGAAGCCATTTGCGGGGCATCAGCCAAACTACCAGCGGCCAGAACAGGTAAAACTGTTCTTCTACTGCCAACGACCAAAGGTGGCTCAAGCCCGCCCAATTGGTTTGCCAGAGCCAGCCATTTTTTAATGCCATCGCCACATTGGGCAAAAAAGCGAATAACCAGGCTAAAGAATTGTATCCATCCCATAAATGCTCGGGCTGCCGGTCGATGACCAAAATGGCAAACACCGAAAACAACAACACCGAATAATACAGCGGAAAAATGCGCAAGGCACGTCGGTAATAGAACCCACCGAAATAATTGGATTGTCCCTTGGTTTTGAGCAAAATACCCGTAATCAGAAAGCCGGATAGCACAAAAAACAAGTCGACCCCCAACCAGCCACTTTGGCCCAAACTCCACCACCACGCGGTGCCGTATTGTTCCTGAAATAGAAAATGGCTCGACAAAACCATTAAGGTTGCCAGGCCGCGCACGCCGTCAAGGGAAGAAATTCGGGTAAGATGACTCATTTCAACTGCAAAGAAACGGCTAAAAATGCACCCTTTTCACTTCTTTCAAACCTTTTCCTAAAGATCAGGTTGTAATCGCCGGGTAATCGCCTATTTTTGCCGTGAATTCAACTTTTATCATATTTATGGGAGAACAATTCCAACCCGATGACTGGAACCTGGAGCAAGATGAATGGCTCGATGCTTTAGAAGAAGTATTAGAAGCGCATGGTTCCGCGCGCACTGAGGCCTTATTTCAGCAATTGCGCCACTTGTTAGCCCGTAAAGGGGTAGCCAATGGTGGTGCTGCGCTCAATACACCTTATATGAACACCATCGGACCGGATTCCGAACCGGAATATCCGGGGGATCGTGCCATGGAGCAGCGCATTGAAAATGTACTGCGCTGGAACGCACAAGCGATGGTTTTGCAAGCACAAGACAAGGATCTGGCTTTGGGCGGACATATTGCCACCTTTGCGGCCTGCGCGACGATGCTGGAAGTGTTGTTCAATCACTTTTTGCGGAAGCGTTCGGCCGATTATGGCGGCGATTTGCTCATGTTTCAAGGCCATGCTTCACCGGGGGTGTATGCCCGCGCGGTTTGGGAAGGTCGTTTGCCTTTACAAGCCATTGCCGATTTTCGGCAGGAAACCCTGGGCGGCGTATCCAGTTACCCCCACCCACGCCGCATGCCCGAATTCTGGCAAGCGCCTACCGTGAGTATGGGACTGGGGCCGATGACGGCGGTGTACCAGGCGCGATTTATGAAATACCTCGAAAATCGCGGTTTAAAGCCTGAAAATGGCGGTAAAGTGTGGCATTTTATTGGCGATGGCGAAATCGACGAGCCAGAAATTTATGGCACCATCGGGATGGCCAGCCGCGAAAACCTCAATAATGTGGTGTTTGTGGTGCATTGCAATTTGCAGCGTTTGGATGGACCTGTGCGCGGCAATGGCAAAATTATACAAGAAGTAGAGCGGCACTTTTATGGCGCTTCCTGGGAAGTAATCAAGGTCATTTGGGCAACTGAATGGGACGCCTTGTTTGCCAAAGATGAAGACGGGATACTATTGGCCCGCCTGGATGCTTTGCTGGATGGTGAATATCAGGAGATTTCCAACCTCGACGGTGCTGGCATTCGTGCAAAATTGGTCAACAACGACCCAAAAATTGCCGCTTTATTGGCCGATCTTTCGGATGAAGATGTGAAAAACCTGCGCCGCGGCGGCCACGATGTACGCAAAGTATATGCCGCTTATGCCCGTGCAGTACAATCTGACAAACCGGTTGCCATTATTGTAAAAACGGTGAAGGGCTATGGCATGGGTAAGGCAGCCGAAGGTAAAAACAAGGCGCACCAAACCAAAGACTTGAGCGACGACAGCCGCATAGAAACCAAAGAACGCTACGGTATTCCGATCAGCGATGAGGAAGCCAAAGCGGGCGCCTTCTGGTTCCCTGGACCCGATGATCCGGCAACGCAATACCTGCATGCCCGCCGTCAGGCCTTAGGTGGATATTTGCCTGAGCGCTCAGAGGAACATGCGCCTTTTGTCGTGCCTGAATTGTCTATTTTTGACAAACAAATGAAAGGCAGTGCCGCGGGTGGTAAATCACAGTCTACTACCGGCGCGATGGTGGATATCATGAGCCAACTCATCCGTAACCCGGAAATTGGCAAATACATTGTTCCAATTGTACCTGATGAGGCCCAAACATTCGGGATGGAGCCCTTGTTCAATTCTGCCCAAATCTGGAACCAGAAAGGTCAGTTGTACACGGCCCTCGAAATCGGTATTTCGGTAATTAAATATAAGGAGTCGAAAACCGGTCAGGTATTGCAAGAGGGCATCAATGAAGACGGCGCGACGGCTTCCTTTACGGCGGCGGGCACGGCTTATGCACTGCATGGCATCCCAACCGTTCCTTTTTACATTTATTACTCCATGTTTGGCTTCCAGCGCGTGGGCGACCTGGTGTGGGCTGCTGCCGATATGATGTGTAAAGGCTTTTTGTTGGGCGGTACAGCAGGACGGACAACTTTGAACGGAGAAGGTTTGCAGCACCAGGACGGACATTCGTTGATGCTTGCGCAAACCATGCCGAGTGTGATCAGTTACGATCCGGCTTTTGCCTACGAACTTGCGGTGATTGTGCAGGATGGTTTGCGCCGGATGTACGTGAACAACGAGCATAAAATTTACTACATCACCTTGTATAACGAAAACTTGATGATGCCCGAAATGCCGGAAAATGTGCAGGAAGGGATTATCAAAGGGGTATATAAATATCAAAAATCGGCTAAAAAGCCAGCAAAAGCAGGGGTAAAAGCCCATTTGTTTGGTGCCGGGGTGATCATGGATCAGGTATTGAAAGCCGTAGAAATTTTGGAAGCAGAAGGCGTGAGCACCGATGTGTGGAGCGTTACTTCCTGGAATGAGTTGTACCGCGATGCCGTAGCCTGCGAACGCTGGAATATGTTGCATCCGGGCGAAACGGAAAAAGTGCCTTACATCCAGGAAGCGTTGAAAGGCGAAGAAGGTGTCTTTGTGAGTGCCAACGACTGGATGAAAGTAACCGCGGGCCAATTAGCACCCTGGATGCCTGCCAATTTTGTGGCGCTTGGTACGGATGGTTTTGGCTTGAGCGAAAGCCGCGAGAACTTGCGGGATTACTTCGAAATCAGCGCCAAATACATTGCATTTGCTACCGTGCGTCAGTTGCACCGCAATGGCAAGGTTACCGACAAGGCTGTATTGGAATTCATGAAAAAGTATGGCATTGATTCGGATAAAAAAGACCCGATGTCTGTATAGACTATTTAATACTGCATAAAAAAAGAGCCTCCTGCGCGTGCGTGGGAGGCTCTTTTTCTTTGGATGGGGTAGAAATGGGAAGCAAAACGGGCTAAAAAAAACAGCCCTCCGTCCTCTCTCCTTTGAAAGGACCGGAGGGCCCCCGCCTTCGGTTATCTTTGCTCGTGCGAGCTTTATTTTTTGTGTGCGTTGTTTTTAGAACGCTGTGTAGTTGCTTGGTCGTAAACCTGTTTTTAAAACGTACGAAGTAAAAACAGATCTGGTTTTTTGTTGGATTATTAGGTTTAGATTATACGTTTTTGAAAATGGTTGGTTTTGAAAAACGTAAAAATGTGCACTTTTATTGTATGTACTGCAAAACCGTTAAACTTTATTTTTGTTTCGTTTTTACAGGCTGTGCTACCGTTCCCTCGCGTTTCCCTTACTTGATGATGCAAAGATGGGATAATATTTTTGAATTGCGCTACCCCCTATCAAAAGTTCAGGGCCAAAATGGGGTTTTGGCGTTTTCATTTTTATAAAAAAAAGGCTGTTTTGTTATGTAATTTATATTTTTTTGTGAAATTATTTGTTGTTTACTTAGCAATAAGGCGAATAAAATGCGAAGCATCGAAATATTTATAAATTTAAAAAAAAATTAAAAAGACCGCCGCTTTCTTGTGATAAGCCGCCGCTTTCTTGAAATAACCGCCGTTCCTTGGTTTTAGAACACATTTATTTCGATGGTTTCTGCGCATTTGAAATGGCCTTTTGGGCATTTTGCATAGCCATGTAATCCGCAGGGACGGCAGGGTAGGACTTCGCTGGTTTCGATTACGCGGCTATGGTCGGACAAGGGCGTAAAACCAAATGCCGGAATGGTGGAGCAAAATATGGCCGTTACGGGCGCATTGACCGCCGAGGCTAAGTGCAAGGGTGCCGAATCGTTGACGTAATTCATTTGGGCATGTTTCATCAGGGCTGCCGAGGCGAGCAGGGATAGTTTTCCTGCTACATTGCGCACGGTTGGTCGGTTGGCCTGTTCCAGGATATGCTGGCAGGCATCCACATCGGCGGGAGCACCGAGCAGGAACACAGTATGGTGATCGGGCAGTTGTTGGATCAGCTTGACCCACTTATGGGCGGGCCATTGTTTGGTGAACCACACAGAAGTTGGTGCGATGCAAACGTAGGGTAGGGGGCCTGCTAGTGTGGCTGCCTGGGCAAGGTCTTTTGCACTCGGATACAACGCAGGTTTTTCAAAAGAGGCATCCGTGAGGCGTTCGATGAGGGCCAGGTTGCGGCTCACTTCATGGGTTGTTCCGTTGGAGGGGTTGATTTGGTGTGGAATACGGTGTTTGAACCAAAAAGAGAGCGGGTTTTTATCGAAGCCGATGGTTGTACGTGCGCCCGACCTAACGGTTAGGATACCGGAGGCTGCAAAACGTTGGCAATTGATGACATAATCGTACCGTGCTGCGCGGATTTCTTGCAGGATTTGCCAAAGTGCGCGGTATTTTCCGTCCTTTTTATTCCAAACGAGGCATTTTCGCAGCAGCGGGTGTTCGTGTAACAAGCCTTCATTGCCTTTTCGGACCAGCATATCAATTTGTGCACCGGGATAGAATCGGTGGATTTTTTCGATGAGTGGGGTTGCCAGGATCACATCGCCAATGAAAGCGGTTTGAATGAGTAGAAACGTCATAAGTTTATTGTAAATTACGGGAATGCGGCATCAGCAGCCCGTTGCGGGTCTGAAAAGGAATGGGATTACGGCGGGCGCGGTATTGGTAAGCGGGGTAAAGGTCGGTTGTAAAAATTGAAAAAAAATAAAGATCTGAAAAAAATACTTGTAAAAAAAGAAATCGCGCTTACCTTTGCACCCGCTCTGAAAGAATGCAGGCTTTGAATGGTTTTTTGAACTGATTTATACCTGTGTTTTTACTACTTATTACTGCGGGAATGGCGGAATTGGTAGACGCATACGTTTCAGAGGCGTACGCCTTTACGGGTGTGCGGGTTCGACTCCCGCTTCCCGCACCGTTTTTTGAAAGCGCTCCAATTTTGGGGCGCTTTTTTGTTACAAAGATGCGACCCCGCTGGGGTCGTTTTGATTTGTTTTTCAGGTTTGTGACCCGGTGGGGTTGTGATGGTTTGATTACCGATGTTGAAATAAACCTGGATTTCGGTTTTTATTAGATACTTTTCTTTTTATCCTGCGGATCGGTAAACATGCGTCATCCCGAATTTTGGTGAAAACTAAAATTCGGGATGGCTCTTTTTTTTGAGATCTTTAGTTTGCGTTTCTTCCGGCATTATTCAAATCCCGATTTTGTGCCTTATCAACCTACAAATGCTTGACTTACAAATGTTCGGCCTACAAATGTTCGACTTCTCCGAAGTCGTGCGTGGGTTCGGACCTTGTATCTTTTCTACAAATGTTCGACCTACAAATGTTCGACTTCTCCGAAGTCGTGAGCGGGTTCGGACCTTGTATCTTTTCTACAAATGTTCGACCTCTAGCGAGGTCGTCGGGTTGCCCAATGATTTATTGATTTAAAACGATCGCCTTAAAAAGATACCTGGAATCTCAAGGGCAAGACACGGACCTCCTTGGTGGTCAAATATTTGTAGCATAACACCAACCTTATTTAATTAGCCCGATCCGTTTTTTTTCCCTTCCAAGGCACAAAGCCACCATTTCCAGAACAAATCCTGCCAAAAAACGAAAGCAACCGACCTGAGGCTGGGAGGATCCGCATTTTTGTTGCACCAAAGGAGGCAAATCGGCGGAGCAGCATTTAGGATCATTTTCTTTTTTGGCAGGCAGGTAATAGCATCATGATATAAAAGGGCAAACCAATAACAAACACAATTTACAGATTGGTTTATTACGGCTGTCGCACGAGGTAACTTGTGCGGCAGTTTTTATTTTTTGGGCTATGTATCGCGCTTGCACATTAAATAATTGTATGTTAGCAACCTTTTCTCAACTTATCTTGCAATATTTACCCCAAATATTGCACTTTTGCGCGCCTAATGGCTGTTTAGTCCATTGAAATCTATATGACAGATCAACCCTACATTCACCGGGATATTTCCTGGTTGTCGTTTAATTATCGCGTTTTACAGGAAGCCAAGGATACGGCGGTTCCTTTGCTGGAGCGTTTGAAGTTCCTGGCCATTTATTCATCCAATCTGGATGAGTTTTTCCGGGTGCGGGTAGCCAATATCCGCAACTTGAAAAAGGTAGGTAAAAAAACCAAAGCGGAGTTGGATTTTGACCCCCGTGCCTTGTTGCGTGAAGTACATATGATTGTAAATCGGCAACAGGAGGAGGTTTCAGAGATTTTTCAACGTCAGATTGTGCCGGAGTTGCGTCGACACAACATCAATATATTACGTCGTCTGGAGTTGAATGCAGAGCAGCGGCAGTTTGTGGAGAATTATTTTCACAGCAATTTATTGCCGTTTGTGATGCCGGTTTTGTTGGTGAAGCACCGGATACGGCCTTTTTTGGCGACAGCGCATTTATATTTGGCGGTACACCTGCGTTTGCGCAAGCGTCCGTTGGCCGAAAGTGAATATGCATTGGTCAAGATACCGTCCGATCAGTTGCCGCGCTTTGTAAAATTGCCTTCTTTGCCGGGTCATCATGACCTCATCATGTTGGATGATATTGTACGGAATTCGATTTCCTGGTTGTTTCCAGGGTATGAAGTGCAAGATACCTATTCGATCAAGTTAACGCGGGATGCGGAGTTGTATATTGACGACGAGTACTCGGGCGATTTGGTTCAAAAGATCAAGTCCAGTTTGCAAAAGCGTCAGGTTGGTCCAGCCAGCAGGTTTGTGTACGACCGGGAGATGCCAGCACACCTGCTCGCGCACCTGCAGGAGACGTTTGAGTTGGGTAAAAACGATATTTTGCCGGAGGGGCGTTACCACAACAACTTCGACTTTTTCAAGTTTCCGGATTTCGAGATGTCGTATTTGAAGAATAAGGCATTGACCCCTTTGCATCACCCTACATTGTATCATGCCGATGATCCGTTTGCGGTCATCCAGGAAAAAGACCAAATGATGCATTTCCCGTATCAATCGTATGAAGGAGTGATCAACTTTTTTGAAAAGGCGGCGGTCGATCCGAATGTTACCCATATTAAGGTGATTCAGTACCGGGTGGCGCGGCACAGTCGGATTTTGGCAGCGTTGATGGAAGCGGTAAAACGCGGCAAGCAGGTGTCGGCTTTTGTAGAAATTAAAGCCCGGTTTGATGAGGCGGCGAATTTGGAATGGGGCGAAAAACTGGAAAAAGCGGGCGTTCGGGTGCATTATTCTTTTCCGGGCGTGAAAGTACACTCCAAGTTATCTTTGATACGGCGGCTCGAAAACGGGGAGCCCAAGTTGTATTGCTATCTATCTACGGGCAATTTCCACGAAGAAACGGCCAAGATTTATTGTGATTTTGGTCTGTTTACGGCCGATCCGCGGCTTACTTCAGAAGTAAGCACTGTGTTTACCTTCTTGGAAAACATCAAACCACCCAAGCAGGAGTTTTCCCATTTGTTGGTGGGTAAGTTCAACTTGCGGCCGGGGCTGTACAAATTGATCGACAACGAAATTGATGCCGCCAAACGCAATGAGCGGGCGGAGATGGTGATTAAGTTGAATAGTTTGGAAGATAAGGACATGATCAAGAAGTTGTACGAGGCTTCTACGGCGGGGGTAAAAATTCGTTTGATCATACGCGGTATTTGTTGTCTGGTGCCAGGCATTCGCGGCATGAGTGAAAATATTGAAATTATCAGCATCGTCGATCGGTTTTTGGAGCATGCGCGGGTGTTTGTTTTTCACAATGGTGGCGACGAGCGTATATTTTTGTCGAGTGCCGATTGGATGGAACGCAACCTGACCTATCGGATAGAAACCACGTTTCCAGTGTATGATCCGGATTTGAAAACGGAGATCAAGGAAATGTTGGAATTGCAGTTGAATGATAATGTAAAAGCGCGGTATATTGATCGGTTCAATTTGAACGAGTATCGCAAGATAAGTACGGATATTCCGGTGCGTGCGCAGTTGGAAACGTATTTTTATTACAAAAGAAAATTGGAGTAAGTGGTTGAGATAGAACGTGTTAAGTGGTTTGATGAAAATTATTTTAAAAATTTTTACCAAAATACTTGTCTGATTAAACTCGGTGCTGTTATCTTTGCCGCCGCTTAACGACAAAACAACGGTTCTGTCTTAAAAAATGCGGAAGTAGCTCAGTTGGTAGAGCACGACCTTGCCAAGGTCGGGGTCGCGAGTTCGAGTCTCGTTTTCCGCTCAAAAGGCCTGTAGCAATGCAGGCCTTTTTTATTTTAGGCATTGTAAAGCTGCTTGCAAATTCAGGTGTAGTCGCCTATCTTTGCAAGGCGTTCACAGTGCAAGATAACCATGAAAAAGCCCGGGTGGTGAAATGGTAGACACGAGGGACTTAAAATCCCTTGGCCTCACGGCCGTGCAGGTTCGAGTCCCGTCCCGGGCACTTTTCAAAACAAAGAAAATAGCGTCATCCCGTTCATTCGGTGATGGCGCTTTTGTTTTTAGCGCAGTTTCATTCTGGCTTATATCTGACGAAATTGCATATTGATTTCCTCCATACCGTCATGTGGGGCTTTGTGGCCCAGTTTTTGGTTAGGCCATGATG
>CAIVGO010000770.1 GCA_903905445.1 uncultured Bacteroidota bacterium | reverse complement strand
GGCAATCCAGGTAGCGATTAAGTACCCTTTTGGCTCCGTGGTCATATGGATGGAGTCGGAATGTGCGCGTTGTTCGCTGCCTTCGGTAAAATTGAGGGTTTGAAAAGGGATGACCGGTTTACCCAATAAAAAAGACAAAAAATTAAGCAATTCGGGCTGGCGGAAAAACCGTTGATCGGCCAGGGGACTTTTTTCAAAGAGATTAAAAATTTTCCGACCGGTGTAATTAAAGTCTGCCCGGCCCGATTTCAACATTTGATCGACGGTTTCATTCAGGGCAAGTGTGTCTTCCGCGTCAAAGAAGTTTTCGAGTACCACATAGCCTTGTTCGATAAATTGCTGCACTTGTTGCTGACGGGCAGGCGAGAGTTGGTCCCATCCTGGCTGTTCGGACATTTTGAGGAGGGCATTTTCCTGATCGATCCAGGGAATATCGCCTGCTGGTGTTTGTTTAAAATCCTTGCTGCCAATAGGGCTAAAAACGCTCTTTTTTACCCCAAATTGCCGATAAAGCGCCTTATTTGGCTGCAATTTTTTCGCGTGCAGCAGGTTATTCAGCACGTATACTGCTTTCAGGCTGCGCAAAAAACCGGTGTATTTTTGAAAAATGCGTTGGAGCATAGGATCAATTCTAGTGAAATGTAAAAGATAGGATCAACAAAGGTACAATCCAGTTGCCCGAAGTAAAAAAAAGGATGGAAATTTGCCCTAAATTTCGAAGCCCATTAAACCTCCGGGGTTGGAATACGTCATAGTAAGCAAAATAAGGAAACTTGCAAAGGAACGCACAAAACAAAGCAATGCCAGATGAGCAAATCGTCGCGTTACTGCGCTCAGAAATTCACTTTGAGCAGGGTTTCAGGGTGTTGATGGCACAATATAAGGAGCGTTTGTATTGGCAAATTCGCCGACTTGTGCAAAATCACGAGGATGCGGATGATGTTTTGCAAAACACCATGATCAAAATATACAAGGGCATTGCGCATTTTGAGGGTAAATCCAAGTTATTCACCTGGCTTTACCGCATTGCAACCAATGAAGCGATTTCTTATTTACAAAGTCGCAATCGGCGGCAAGCCCATTCTTTAGATGACGAAAACAGCCATGCCGCAAATCGGTTGCAGGCGGATAGTTGGTTTGATGGAGATGCGGTGCAATTGAAATTGCAAGAAGCAATTGCGCAACTTCCTGAAAAACAACGCATTGTTTTTAATCTCAGGTACTATGAAGAAATGCCTTATGAAGAAATGGCGGGTATTTTAGACACCTCGGTAGGCGCTCTAAAAGCCTCCTTTCACCATGCTGCCAAAAAGGTAGAGGCTGCTTTTCGGGAGTCCGAATCGTAATCCATGAAAAAACATACGACATTTTACCCCCAGGCCAAAACATGAATGATATGAGCAACAAGGAAAATTTGGACGATGAGTTGAAAGGGATTTCGCCCTTTTTACTCGACTTAAAAAAACGGGAAGATGGCCGGAAAGTGCCACCGGGTTACTTTGACCAGTTTGATGCAACATTGATGCAAAAAATTGCAACAGACGACATCAAAAGACCGGGCATGGCCAAGCAGTCGCCCGAAAAAGGGATGTGGGCCAGCTTTTCCAAGCCCCGATTATTGATGAGCATCGCAGCTGCCCTGGTGTTGCTCTTGTCGGCGTTCTGGTTTTTGAAGCCGACAACGGCCTCCGAACAAGTTAATCCGCTTGCGCTGGAATTAAGTGCCGATGATGTGGAGGCGTATGTTTTGGAAAACATCCATGATTTTGACTCAGAACAATTGGCCGCTTTGCCCGACCATGAATCATTATCGGAACAGCCCACGCAGACAGAACCTAAAAACCAAAAAAAGAAAAGGCCTGAACTGGATTTAAAGCCGGAAGACATGGCCCCCTTGCTTGATGAAATGAGCGACGAGGAACTTGAACAACTTTTATAAACACAAAAATTCTTTTACGATGTATAAGCACATGAAATATCTGATGTTGATTGGCTTGTTGCTCTGTGTAGGCGCAAGTACCGTATCAGCACAACCCAAACAGGAAGCACGCGCCGAAAAAATCAAAGCGTATCGGGTGGCTGTTTTCACCGAAATACTCAACCTGAGTTCTGAAGAAGCCCAGGGATTTTGGCCCATTTACAATGAATACCTCGACAAGCGGGAATCTTTGCAAAAAGAGCTCAAAATGACCCGCCAAATTGACGGCATGAACGACAATGAGGTGGAAGATTATATCAAGAAATACTTTGAACTGCGCAACAAGGAATTGGATCTTGAAAAAGACCTGACGCAAAAACTGCGCAAAGTACTTCCCCTGCGAAAAATTGCGAAAATACCCGTGGCGGAGCGTGAATTCCGGGAGGCGCTTGTCCAAAAATTGCAAGAAGCCCGGGAGAAACGGATGGAGCGGAGGGGGATTGGGAATAAATAAAACAAAACATGAGTCATCCCGAATTTTGGTGAAAACTAAAATTCGGGATTTTTTATCCAT
>CAIVGO010000769.1 GCA_903905445.1 uncultured Bacteroidota bacterium | reverse complement strand
ATGTGCAACGGGGCCGAAATCAACCTGGTGAATGGCTGGAACGATCCGAAATACCACAAGCAACTCATCGAAAACTATACTGCGATGATTCCAAAGGTGGCTGAAGCAGGTTATCAAAACCTCATTTGCTTCAGTGGCAACCGCAATGGCATGGACGATGAAACGGGATTGGCCAATTGTGTGCAAGGCTTGAAACAAATTATGCCCCTGGCCGAAAAACACGGCGTTACGATCGTCATGGAATTGCTCAACAGCAAAGTGGATCATAAAGACTATATGTGCGACCGTACGCACTGGGGCGTGGCGCTGTGCAAAAGCCTTGGATCGGAAAATTTCAAACTGCTGTACGATATTTACCACATGCAGATTGACGAGGGTGATGTGATTCGCAACATCCGCGACCACCATGCCTATATTGCCCATTATCATACGGCGGGCGTGCCTGGTCGACATGAAATTGACGAAAACCAGGAACTATTCTACCCTGCCATCATGCGCGCCATTGTGGAAACCGGCTTTAAAGGCTTTGTAGCACAGGAATTTATCCCGACCGCAACCGACAAACTCGCGTCCTTGCAAAAGGCCGTGCAGATTTGTGATGTTTAAACGAACAGGCGCTTGACGCCCAACTTTTATACTTCCTATTTCTTTAAAAAAATTTGATTAAACCAGAAACATGGCAGAAAAATACGATGCAATTGTCGTTGGGTCCGGTATTTCCGGCGGCTGGGCGGCAAAAGAATTGACCGAAAAAGGTCTGAAAACACTGTTACTCGAGCGTGGTAAAGACGTTAAACACGTAACAGATTATGATACCGCTACCAAAAACACTTGGGAATTTCCGCACCGCGGCCGGATCACCAACGAGATGAAAGCGACGCATCCGGTGCAAAAACGCGACTATCCGTACAGCGAATTCAAACCAGACTGGTGGGTGAATGACCTGGATTGTCCGTACACCGAGGTAAAACGCTTCGACTGGTACCGCGGGTTTCATGTCGGCGGAAAATCCCTGATGTGGGGCCGCCAGAGTTACCGCTGGAGCGAATTCGATTTTGAAGCAAACGCAAAAGACGGCATTGCCATTGATTGGCCGATTCGTTATAAAGACGTCGCTCCTTGGTACGATTATGTAGAGCAATTTGCGGGCATTAGTGGCTCCATGGAGGGTTTGGCTCAATTGCCCGACGGCAAGTTTTTGCCGCCGATGGATCTTAATATCGTAGAAAAAGACGTTGCAGCCCGCATAAAAAAACAATACAGTGGCAAACGCGCGATGATCATTGGCCGTTCTGCCAACCTCACACAGCCGCACAATGGCCGGGGCTCCTGCCAATACCGCGACCGTTGTAGCCGCGGTTGTCCGTATGGCGCGTATTTCAGTACCCAATCTTCTACTTTACCCGCTGCAGTGGCCACGGGAAATTTGACTTTGCGTCCATTTTCCATAGTGACCCAGATTTTGTACGACAAAGACAAAAAACGGGCAAAAGGGGTGTTGGTCATCGACGCCGAAACCAACCAAACCATTGAATACGAGGCAAAAGTGATTTTTGTGTGCGGCTCAACCCTGGGTTCCACCTTCTTATTGCTGAACTCCGCCGATCAATCGGGCGGCATTGGCAACTCGAGCGGACAATTGGGGCGCAACCTGATGGACCACCACTTCCGCTGTGGCGCGAATGGCGAGGTAGAAGGGTATGACGACAAATATTACATTGGACGGCGCGCCAATGGCATTTATATCCCACGTTATCGCAACCTGTTTGGCGACAAACGCGAATATCTGCGCGGTTTTGGTTATCAGGGTGGCGCAAGTCGCCAGGGCTGGAGCCGGGATGTGGCCGAACTCAATATTGGGGTGGAACTGAAAGAAGCGCTCACCGAACCAGGCAAATGGACCATTGGCATCACCGGTTTCGGGGAAATGTTGCCTTATCAGGAAAACCGCGTGACCATCGACAAAACCAAGAAGGACAAATGGGGACAGTACGTATTGTCGATTGATTGCGAATTGAAAGACAATGAAATGCGTATGCGCAAAGATATGATTGCCGATGCGGTAGAAATGCTGGAAGGCGCGGGTATCAAAAATGTGCGTTCTTTCGATAATGGTTCCTTCCCGGGCATGGCCATCCACGAAATGGGCACCGCGCGCATGGGAGCCAATCCGAAAGAATCGGTATTGAATGCCTGGAACCAGATGCACGATGCGCCGAACGTATTCGTAACCGACGGCTCCTGCATGACTTCCGCGGCTTGTCAAAACCCATCCCTCACATATATGGCCTTGACAGCCCGCGCTGCCAATTACGCCGTAGAAGCACTCAAAAAAGGTAACCTTTAAACTATATCGCCATGCAAAGAAGAGACGCGCTCCAACGTATGAGCATCATCATCGGCGGCACTTTAATGGGCGCCGACAGCCTTTGGGCTAAAAATATCGACTGGGATCATATTGCAGACCTGGATGATTCGGGCGACATTGGTTTGTTTACCAAAGCCCAGGTGAAAATGTTGAATGAAGTAGCCGAAACCATCATCCCGACCACCGATACACCGGGCGGGAAAGCGGCCAAAACGGCCCAATTTATCGCCGTATTGGTGAGCGATTGCTACGAACCAGCCGATCAAAAACTGTTTATGGAAGGTATTGCCAAGTTTGAAGATACCTGCAAGAAAAACCACGGCAAAACCTTTGTGAAATGCTCCAAAAGTGTGCGCCATGATTTTTTGGTCGAACTCGACCAAGAGCAAAAGGCCTATACCAAAAGCAAAAAAAGCAGCGATCCGGCGCATTATTTCCGTAAAATCAAGGATTTGGTGTTGTTGGGTTATTTCACCTCCGAAATTGGCGCTACCAAAGCCTTGCGCTTTTTAGAAGTGCCGGGCAAGTATGAAACGATTGACTATAAAAAAGGAGATCGTGCCTGGGGCGTGTAGGAATTAGGCGTGCAGTGTTTCTTTGATACAAAAGCGCTCAGCACGGGTTTTAAAATTTTATAAAAAACAGCGCACTGCGTTGCATCAAAAGGTGCAGCGCGGTGCTTTTTTATATTCCGTACTCGATACAAACACCGATGTGCGTATGTGTGAATTATGTAAGTTTCTTAAAGTTAAAAAATCCCGCCGCCCCAATAAAACCCTTCAAAAACATTCGTAGGATGTCGGCCCACCACATAACAGGTTTCAATATCCAGGTTTTGGGCCAAACGGGCGGTATGGTGCAAGTCGGTTAAGGCAGCCGTTTCCTTCACTTCCACCGCGATTTTCCGGTCCAGGATAAAATCAATTTCCTGTCCCGATTTCATGGAATAATAGGAAACCGCGCCCCAATTGCGCAGTTGGTTAAAAATGGCATTTTCAAACTTTGCCCCGCTGCCCAATTCGGCGGCTAAACTGGCAATGCCATTGTCTAAAAAGTACAGTTTTTTGGCCTTCACGATTTCCCGGTCCGGGCTGGCCGAACTTACCGGAATGGTTTGAATCAGATAAGATTGCTCGAATAATTGCAGGTAGTTTTCCAGGCTATGGCGTGATAATCCCGCGATGGAGGCCAGTTTACTGATATCCACTTTAGATCCAATGCGGGTGGCCAAAAGTTTAATGAGTTTATAGGCGGTTTCGCTTTTTTTAAAATCCATCACCGAGGCGATGTCGAAATTGATATAAGAACTCAGGATATCTGCGATCAGGTCTTTTTTATCGGCTTCGTTTTCGCTAAGTACGACTTCCGGGAAGCCGCCAAACTGGATAAAACTTTCATAATATGGATGTAAACGCTGGTATTCAGCATGCAGAAAAGGCCTGTTAAAAGGGGTGGATTCCGCTGCCGGGTAGGGCAAGCCGATAAAATCGAGCAGTTCTCCAAAACGCAAAGGATACACCTCAAATATCTTTTTGCGCCCCGCCATCGATTCTTCAAAATGGTTTTTTAAATAATAAGAACTTGAGCCGGTCAGGATAAACTTAATATCGTAATGGTCGTACAGGTATTTGATGACGCTAGGCAGGTTGGGAACCAACTGGATTTCGTCCATGCCGATCAGCACTTTTTCAGAAAATTGTACGCCGCGTTGCGTTAAAGCATACACGATGGTTTCGTAATTCTTTTCTGAAAACAATTCCCGGTTATCGAGCCGTTCCAGATCGAAGAATATTTTCTGTGGAACATCCGATTGCTCCATCAGGTATCTTAGCAAAGTTGTTTTGCCCGTACGCCGCATACCCGTGAGCACGGTGACTTGTTTTTTCGTCATGTGGGCCTGTAAAGCAGGCAGTATGGATCTTTTGTAGAACATTTTTTAAAATAGTTGTACTATTTTGTATTTTGGATGTAAAAATAGTACAACTATTTTAAAAAAGAAACACTAAACAACAGAACTGTTAAAAAACAGCAGCCCCTTCGAACAAACAAATCCATGTTGCCTACTAACGCTGCTGTTTGTGCCATAAGTAAGTCTTATAGCTTTTTGTCTCATAAGGAGAGCAGGACAATCGCCTGGTCGGTGGATGCCATCCGGCCTTCAATCGAGCTGGGGGGAAGAGGCGAGGCGGAAGCCTATGTTGTTGTTCCGATTCTCTGGCGTGTTGTTGTTGCGATTTGCAACGCGACAATTCGAGGCGTTGTTGTTCCAACTGCCGCCGCGATTCACACGGTTCGTACCCTATGGCGATTGACCTTATAGCTGCGAAAATACGTTTTTTTTGAAAACATGCGCTCCAGCATGATCTATAAAAGCAATCAAAGGCAAGGCTTTTCGCTGACATTTCGCCTCCGTCCAATCTCCACTGTGATAAGCAGCATCCACCTTTCGGATTTTAGCAATAAAGCGCTGCTTGCTTTTTTGTAATAAGCGGATGTGATGTGGAAAAACATGATATCCTAAAAAGGGCAAACCCGATTTAGTGCGATTCATGGCAATTGGTTTTAGGCTGCAACGCAATTTCGTTTCCAGAAAATGATCCACTTTAACCAAGATTTTTTTCAATTCTGCCTGGTCTGAATGCCAAAACACCATATCGTCCATGTACCGCGTGTACGCTTTTACCTTAAGCTCTACTTTGATCCACTCGTCCAAACCACTCAAATAATGATTGGCAAAATACTGGCTGGTCAGGTTACCAATGGGTAGACCGCGCTGTTCATTTGCCTGATAACTTCGGATGATTAACTCAAATATATGTATTAATGCTTTGTCCTTAAACAAATTAGACAATTGATCGAGCAGCACAGTATGATGAATACTGTCGAAGAATTTTCGAACATCCAATTTTAAATACCAATCATAATGTGCTGTATATTTTTTAGCGCGTTCAATGGCTACATGGACACCTTTCCCTTTGCGACTTGCATAACTGTCAAAGATTTGTGCATGTTCAAAATAGTCGTGGCAAATATTCATGAGGGCATGGTGTAGCACCTGTTCGCCGAATGCAGATGCACAAATTTGCCGCTCTTTTGGCTCAAATACTTTAAAATACCGGTAATTCCCCACGATTACCTGCCCGCTCAGGATTTGATTGCGCAGCGAAAAAATATTTTCTTCAAAATGCTCCGACCATTGAAGCACCTCGAGCGTATGGCGCTT
This sequence comes from uncultured Bacteroidota bacterium, assembly GCA_903905445.1. Classification (GTDB taxonomy): domain Bacteria; phylum Bacteroidota; class Bacteroidia; order Chitinophagales; family Saprospiraceae; genus M3007. The sequence continues at coordinate 1,692 of CAIVGO010000769.1, read as the reverse complement.
TCCTTTAGCCGCTTTCCAGGCTGCCAACCGCAAGTTTTCTGGCTCGGCGACCTTTTCAATCAGGTTATTTGCCCGTTTCATCGGATGGTAAGGGGATGAAAAAATGACCGTATTTTTCAAATTTCTTCTCACCAATGCCCTTTATCCCTTTAATGCCATCTGGGGTGATCGGATCCAGTTTTGCCATTTCTGCTAACTCAGCGTCGGTGAAAATGATATAGGCACCTATTTTTTCTTCATTCGCGATCCGTTTGCGTATTTCTCGTAGCTTGGAGAAACGATTAAAACTTGCGTCATCCAGCACTTCCTTATAGTCTATTTTGATACGCTCCCGTTCTGTTGCTGTAATATCATCTACATATCGAACACAAAAGCACCAGAATACACCTTCTGCCTCATTGTTTACAAGGTGTTCCTTGACTTGAAGCACCTTTTTGGATCTTAAAAAGAGGTTCATATCATTTTCAAGCGCAGTACCGCCTAAAATGGGAATGGTAAATACCTTAATTTGCATATATTAAAAAAATTAAAATTTTCAAAAAAGACGTTGGGGCTGCGCCCCAAACCCCATAAAAATGCTCGCAAATCCCCTACACTACGCCGTGCGGTCGGTAACCCCTCCCTGCACTTGCTCCGTTCCGTTGATTTGCTGCGCCCCTTCTATGCTCGATTGAAGGCGCAGATAACAAGCCACCTCACTGGGGGGAAGAGGCGAGGCGGAAGCCTATGCTGTTGTCCCGACCCTCAGGCGTGTTGTTGTTGCGATAAGCAACGCGACAAAGCGAGGCGCTGAGGTACCAACTGCCGCCGCGAAAAACACGGTTCGAACCTGAATCCGGGCCTTTAGGGTTGCGTTTATTTTCGGCTGAATAATCCCCAAACCAATCACTGCACCATTCCCATACATTGCCCGACATATCAAAAAGCCCCAATGCGTTGGCTTTTTTCTGGCCCACCGGATGGGTTTTATTGTCGGAGTTACCATCATACCAGGCAACGTCATCAATTTTATCGGAACCCGAATACACGAAGTTTTGCTTGCTCGGCGGACCGCCCCGGGCTGCGTATTCCCACTCTGCTTCGGTGGGCAAACGGTAGTTTTTGCCGGGATCCAGGGCGTTCAGTTTTTGCAAAAACTCTTGAATGTCGTCCCAACTTACCTGTTCTACCGGGCATTGGTCGCAATTTTCAAAATAAGATGGGTTATTATCCATCACAGCCCGCCACAAAGCCTGGGTCACTTCCGTGCGCCCGATGGAAAAATCGGAGAGGGTGACATCGTGGGCGGGCATTTCATCATCATAAACATTCTTGTCTTTTTTTTCGCTGCCCATGCGGAAGGTACCGCCGCGTACCCGCACCATATCGGGCGGGGTGAAAGCAGGTGTTGGTATTGAGCAGCCGCCGTTTTTAGGGTCGCCGGGCTCTTTGGGGCATTTATCATTGCAATCGGGTACGCCGTCGCCATCGGAGTCGGCATCAGGTACGCCGCAGCCGCAAGCGCCGGGCTGGGTTTTGTTGGGGTCTTGCGGGCATTTGTCTTCGGTGTCCGGGGTGCCGTCTTTGTCGCTGTCTATGGGTTGTGGTGGTTTAACTACAACAGGCGTATCTATTTTTGGCTGGGTCGGGGTCGTAACGCTTAGCGGCGTCCAATCCCAGCGGCGTGCTTGTTGCCAACTGGCTAAGTTTTTT
>CAIVGO010000768.1 GCA_903905445.1 uncultured Bacteroidota bacterium | reverse complement strand
CCGATGGAACTAAAACGCGAAATTATGACGCTCCTGGAAGATACAAAATTGGTGCTCAACTAAAAATGCACTTCCCAAACTCCGAAGCTTTGGTGCTAAAAAAAGTCAAAATCGGCTGTTTCCCGAAAAGTTGCACAAAAATTACTCAATAGCCCGCAAGTTTGCTCCTTCAGATCAACGCTAACCTCCTAACAATAATACAACATGCACAAACCTGAATTACTCATTGTAGATGACGCCCCCATGATGACCCGCTTTCTGGAATTATTTTTTTCAGAAAACTACACGGTAACTTGCTGCAATAGCCCCATGGATGCCCTTGACAAACTTAGCATAGGGTATCAACCGGAGATCATTGTGAGTGATTTACAAATGCCCGATATGTCGGGTACCGCTTTCGTGAAAGCCATGCGCAAAATGTTTCCAAGTTGTCCGATCATTGTAATTAGCGGACTAAAAGAAAGCAACAAGCGCTTGAAAGTGCTGGAAGCAGGTGCAGATGATTTTGTTCCAAAACCTTTTCATCCAGCGGAATTGAAAGTACGCATGCAGAAATTGATTGAACGCACACAGACGCCGCCAACGGAAGAGATCCTATGGTCACGCAATGGCAAAAACCTGGGCTTTTTAGGTATTTCCTTGTCTTAATGCCTATTTTAAATAATTGCTGGTAAAAAACTCCCGGTAACCGCTCAGGGTTTTGTTTTTCAAAATACGCCGGTAGTTTTCTTGCGTCACGGCCAAAAACTCCTTCTGGTACGTTTTTTTCGATGTTTCGCCCAGGAAGTCTTTCGCATCTTTGACTTCATTATAGTATTTCATGGCCAGTTGTTTGTTATCAAACTTGCGCACCACGATAATAGGAACATTGGTATCGGTGCCCAGGAAGATATTGGAAATGCGCAACTGTTCGTTTTTATGATTTTCGCGGTTGTAATCTGTTACCGCCGCTTTTACGTCGTCGAGGCGCACATCGCCTGTTATCGCGATCATGAAATAATGTAGTTTATCGTCTTCGAGGGTAAAATCCTCGTCTATTTTCTCGTTGCTCCCCGGTTTGTTTTTCACTTCGGCTACTTCAAAGCCTTTGCACGACATCAGGCGTGATATTTCTTTGGCGCGGGTTGCTTCGGCGCTGTTGGGGTAACGCGCGACCACCTCACTCAGTGCTTTGCAATAAGCCTCATTACCCTGTAAATTGCCGGTGCACAGCGCACTGAGCAGGGCAAATTTGGCCATGAGCGGGTTTTGGGAGCCGTATTTTTTGGGCGCTTCCTGGCAGCGATCAAAGGCATCTTTGTACGAGCCTTTTTCAAAAAAGCGGAAGGTTTCTTCATAATAACGATCCAATTCCCGTTTTTTCTCGGCATTTGCATTTACAAAATTAGGATCGCTGATGGCGCGTGCATAGGCGCTGTTGGGGTATTTCCCGACCAGTTTGTCGTAATAATATTGGGCCCGACTCGGGTTGCTCAAATCGGTAAATGCCAGGTAGCAGTAGTACCAGGTTTCCTTTTCAAATTTGGTATAACGCGTGGTATCACTGTAGCGCGTCTGCATTTCTTCGAGGGTGCCCGAGCATTTTTTATTATTGGCCAATTTATCGCGAAACAAGGTACCCAGTTGATACATTGCTTCATAGGTAGCCATATCCAACACCGCCAGTTCTCCAGCCGAGGCCGGAATTCCTTTTAACAGATCGGTTAATTCAGCATCGCGCACGTTATCGGTTTTTGTACTGTCACCGCCAGCCGCTTGCTCATCGCCCGCTGCCGAAGCGGTATTGGGCCGTCTACTGCGGCGCCAATTGTCCTCCAGTTTCCGATCGCCCCAAGTCCGTACAAAGTCTTTTCGGCCTTTTTTGAGGAAGGCATCATTGTAAAAGTAGAAGGACGAAGCACGTGCACCTGCTTGTGGCGTGGGGGCTTTGGCTTGGGTATTGAGTGCCTGGTCTGCCTGAGCCTGGGCTTTTGCGGCTGCTTCGGCTTCCGCTTCGCGCTG
>CAIVGO010000767.1 GCA_903905445.1 uncultured Bacteroidota bacterium | reverse complement strand
TTTCCAATTTATGTGCAGGAAGATTTGATTTACAATACGAAATATGTGATTTCACCATTTGCACAGGGTGGGGAAGCGATGTTGAACATTGGGGAATGGATCGGTACTAAAACAGAATTAGACAATTATGTTACCAATGTGCGCAGTGGCACGGAAGAGCATACCGGTACTTTTGATTTTGCATTGCGCGGATACAGTCCGAGCGGCAGTTTGTACAGCATGGTATTGAGCACCGGCTCCTACAACATGCAAAGTTTGCCAGGCGAACAACAAAACAAACGTTTTTACAATTATGCCGCCCAACGGGTGCATCGTACCTGTCCGTTTGTAAACAGCCACGACACGTTCCGACCATTTTTATCCACAAACGGCAATTATTCGCAGCCCCTGGGCAATGCCAGTGGTTGGAATACCAGCCAGGAATTGGGTGGCAATGGCCAGCACATTGATCCCCGCGAACCGCGTTTATACGCTGCTTATGCCACTGCTTTTGCGGTGGATGGCAACCCAACCGTGTTTTTTGAAGATTTATTTGATGTGGGAACGACCGGAAAACGGTTTAGTCACCTGCCCACCAGCACAACCGATCTTCCGGTGCGTCCCGACATCGTAAATATCATTCAGGCGCATCAGAAATTGCAGTATAAAAACGGCGATTATGGCGTACCGACTTCATTAACAGGCAGTTCGGCACCATATTATCAAAAAGGAAGCAGTGGCGACCACCTCGTCATCGAGCGCAATGGCCGGGCCTTAATTGGCATCACCGATTTTTACAATACCGCTGCCGACAACAGTCAGGATCAGGAAGTATGGGTAACGGTGGGGAATACTTCGTGGTATAATACGGATTTGTACGACTATTCGGGTGCGCATGGGGTAAGCGTTTCGCGCGTTTATGGCGATGGAAGGGTGTTGATTAAAACAGCGCCCGTTGGACACACGATATCAGGTGCACGCGGACATGGGTATTCCGTTTGGGCGCCCAAACCTGCGGGCGTTACGTTTACCACCGTGACGGATATATACAATTATTTGGCAACCTATGCACCTTCCCGCGGTACTCAAACCATTCAGGAATGGGAAATGGCCGACGATTTGGGCGATAGTCATGTTAAATCACTCAAACAGGGTGGAAAATTGCCCAATAATTCAACGGCTACCCGTACTGCCGGTCGGATATATACGGCCAGTGGACAAACCATAACGGTAAAAGTTTATCCGGAAGTAGATGGACGTACGTTGCATGTTGCCATTTATGATGCAAGTGGAACCACGATTTTGGCGCAAGCAACGGGTGTTTCTACGGCTGCGGCACCGCTCACTTTAACGCACAATCCGAGTGGCGCTAAATGGGTGACCATCAAAGTGAAAAATGCTAATACCACGCAGGCTGGACAAAAAGTGTGGGTAAATACCACCTATACGGCCCCTGCTTCGGTAAATACCCGTTCCGGTGCAGGCAGTTTGACCCCTGCAGGCGAGGGTACGGATGATCTTCTTACCGAAACCATTGAAACCGAGCAAGAGGCAGCAATCTTGACGGTTTATCCGAATCCGACCAACGGGGAGGTTTATTTCAGTTTGAGTGGTGTTTCGGATCAGGCGGAATTGCGTTTTAACCTGTATGATTTGAATGGTCGCCTGGTGGTAAATGCGCGCGGCACTATGACGAATATCCAGGAGCAATTTAATGATGCTTTCCGGCAAATTGCGCCCGGCATGTATGTGCTGCAGGCAGAAGGCGTTGGCTTGCGCAAGCAGGTGAAATTGGTAAAAATGTAGTTATTATAAATGTAGCACCGCAAATAGCCCAAATGCACCCCGATTTTCAAGGTTGGGATGCCGGGGGCCGTTTGCGGTGCTTTTGATTTTTAAGGTCTGCTTGGTTTTTCGCTGTATCTTGGCCGCATCAAACGATTTTTCTTCCATATCGCCTACAATGGCATCAATTATCATGGCTGGCAGCGGCAGTTGGATGCATTGGGGGTGCAGGAAGTGATTGAAAATGTCTTGGGTAAAATTGTACATTCCAAGGTGGTCATCAACGGTTGTGGTCGCACGGACGCGCAGGTACACGCGAGCCAGTATTTTTTTCACGTTGATTTGGAAGCATCCTATGATTTTGATTTGTTGCAACGCCTCAACCAGGCCTTGCCTCCGGACATTGCCGTATTTGCAATATTGCCGGTTGCGGACAATGCGCATGCCCGATTCGACGCAACCCAGCGCACCTACGATTATTTTTTGCACACTAGGAAGGATCCTTTCTTGCAAAACAGCAGCGCTTTTTACGCCGATCGGGTGCTGGATTTAGAAAGCATGCGGGCTGCGGTTGCTTTGTTGCCGCAATACGATGATTATTATGCTTTTTGTAAATCGCCAGCCAGTTTTACCCACACCATTTGCCGCGTTGGTTCAGCGCATTTGTGGACCGATGAAAGTCGGGAACGGCTGCGTTTTCAAATCAGTGCCAATCGTTTTTTGACCGGCATGATTCGTATTTTAATGGGCCGTTTGCTCGAAATTGGGGCAGGGCAAATGAGCCTGGCAACTTTTGAAGGGCATTTGCGCGACAAAAAAACGCCAAAACTGATCCGCCCTGCCTATCCACAAGGTTTGTATTTGTCTAAAATTGTATATCCCTACCTTGATTTGCCGCAACGGACTGATTTTGCTGCGGTTTTTCAAAATACGCCTTCGGAGTATTGGAGGGAAATATAAACCTGGTGTGTTTTTCTTCCCACCACAACAAGTCTATTCATTGCGCAAGGATTTGACCGGATCGGCGTTCGCGGCACTTATTCCCTGGAAGCTGAC
>CAIVGO010000766.1 GCA_903905445.1 uncultured Bacteroidota bacterium | reverse complement strand
TTGTTGGCCAGCAGGCCTTCTTTGCATCAAAAAGTGCATCATTTACCCACGGTTCAAGACTTTTTAGAAGATCATTTGGTAAAAATAGCCCCACGGGTAGTGACAGATCTTGAAACTGCCGAGCGACGCAAACGGTTATACACGCCCGAACCCCTATTGAAAGTGGAAAACCTTTCTGTCCAATTTCCTGCGCAAAAAAACTGGTTGGGCAACCCCATTCGCTGGAAACAAGCCGTTGATCAGGTAAGTTTTGACGTTTTTGAAGGTGAAACATTCGGTTTAGCGGGCGAATCGGGCTGCGGCAAAACCACCCTCGGACGGGCGATTGCGCGCCTCACACCTGCACACGCGGGCAAGGTTTGGTACCGCAACCAGGAATTGAGCGCATTAAATGAAACCGAGTTCAGGCCTTTTCGCAAAGAAATTCAGGTGATTTTTCAAGATCCTTATGCCTCGCTGAACCCGCGGATGCGCATTGGCGCCGCCATCCAGGAACCCATGGAAGTGCATGGTTTACAAGCCAATAAACAGGCCAGAAAAGATAAAGTGATTGAGTTGCTGGAAACGGTTGGACTGGAAGCCGCACATTATGACCGATATCCGCATGAGTTTTCAGGCGGCCAACGCCAACGCATTTGCATCGCGCGGGCCCTGGCGCTCGAACCCCGGTTTATCATTTGTGATGAAATCGTTTCCGCCCTGGATGTATCCGTTCAAGCCACGGTGCTAAACTTGCTCCTGGATTTACAATCCAAATTTGGGCTCACCTATTTATTTATCTCCCACGACCTGAGCGTCATCCATCAAATGTGCGACCGCTTGATGGTGATGGACAATGGTAAAGTGGAGGCTGTCGGATTTCCAAATGAATTGTTTGCAGCGTCCGATCAACCTTTTGTGCAACGTTTGGTGGATGCTGTTCCGGGAAAAACGTTCCAATACCGCTAAAAGGGATGATTTAACCTAAAAGTTTAAAACCAAGATTAATTTTAACTGTTCTTTGCAGCATCAATCATGCAGGCTTTTCATCAAATAGCCAAATGACCACCTTCTATTCAAACCTTCGTTTATACATCCGCATGCGCAATTTTACCTTTTTCTTGCTTTTTTTGCTTCCTTTTTTACTTATCGCTCAACAACCCAATGCCGGCCGACCAGGTGGTAATACGAATCCAGCCCAATTCAATGTTGGCCGATTTTATGGCAAAGTAGTGGATGAAACCACCGGAAAAGGAATTGGTTACGCATCCGTGCAACTTACCGGGATGAAGTTTGATACCGTAACCCGTAAAATGGAGAAAGCCCTGCTTGCTGGACAGTTAACGCAAGCAAACGGCGAATTCAGCCTCGAAGGCCTGCCCATACGCGGCGATTTTACCCTAAAAATTACCTACCTCGGTTTTGCCTCCATCGAACAAACTGTGTCGTTCGGCGTACCAGGTGGCCCAGGTGGACAAGGCAGAGGAAACGGAAATGGCCAAGGCGGTCGCGGCAATGGCGGCGGTGGAATGCCTAATGCCGGAGCCATCGATAAAGACTTGGGTAACATTAAGTTATCTACTTCCTCCGAACTCCTGAAAGAAGTGACCATTGAAGGCAATGCCGGGCAAATTACCCTGGCGCTCGACAAAAAAGTGTACCGGGTAGATAAAGATGGCGTGGCTGCTGGCGGTACCGCAGAAGATGCCTTGAAAAATATCCCATCCCTCAATGTGGACGTGGATGGCAACCTAACCATGCGCAACGCCGCACCCCAAATATTTGTGGATGGCCGTCCGACCAACATGTCGCTCGATCAAATTCCTTCCGATGCCATTGATAATGTGGAAATTATCACCAATCCTTCCGCCAAATACGACGCTTCCGGCGGCGGCAGCGGGATTGTCAATATTGTCTTGAAAAAAGAACGCCGCATTGGTTACAACGGCAACGTGCGGGCTGGTGTGGACAGTCGAGGTAAAATTAACCTGGGCGGCGACATCAACGTACGGGAAGGAAAAGTCAATGGATTTA
>CAIVGO010000765.1 GCA_903905445.1 uncultured Bacteroidota bacterium | reverse complement strand
CGTTTTTATTGTCGGAAATAAAAGGCCGGTCGTATAAATCAGGCAAATTTAGCGAAGAAGAACGCCCCATTTTAGAGCGTACCTCCCTGCATTCAGCCCGATTACGGGTAGATCATCCCCATACCAATGAACGGATGGAATTCACCACACCTTTGCCCAAAGATTTCAACGCGTTGCTGACCCAACTCCGCAAGTGGGGTGGATAGTAAGCTCGGGGAGGTGACACCTTGGATGGTAACCTCGGAAGGTGACACCTCAGATGGTAACCTCGGAAGGTGACACCTCGGATGGTAACCACGGAGGTGACACCTCGGATGGTAACCCCGGGAGGTGACACCTCGGATGGTAACCCCGGGAGGTGACACCTCAGATGGTAACCCCGGGAGGTGACACCTCGGATGGTAATCCCGGGAGGTGACACCTCAGATGGTAACCCCGGGAGGTGACACCTCAGATGGTAACCTCGGGAGGTGACACCTCGAGCATCAACTAGGCATGTTCTTCCGGGACTGCCACCAGCATTTCCCACAAATCTTCATAAGGGATAATTTCAACGGCCAAGGATTGTCCTGCTTCCTGGGGAGGCAGGCTATTTAGTACCGCCATTTCCTTCTTTATTTTGCGTTCAGCGCTGGCTTGTTCAAATTCGATTTTGCCCAGGGCGAGCAGCATATTCGTAAAACTGGCGCTACGACGATTCAAATCATTGTCTAAATAGCGTTTCCGATATTTTTCAATGGCATCCACCGAACGACCGTACTCCTCTTCATGGTCCGATCCTTGTGCCAGGCTATACAAAAGCGGCAGCAAAAACAGCGGAATGTTCATGCCTTCCTTATCGCGGTCAAAAATCTCAAAATCATTATTAAAGCGCACCATTTTAAAGGGGCCCGTTATTTTTTCTACAGCTTTAATATCCAGTTTTTTAAACTGAACCAACAGGTGCAAATAGCCACCATACAATTGCCAACTATCACGGACATTACCCGTAAGGGTGCTCATTCGTTCACTTTTTCGCACCAAATCATAGATTTCCAATGCTTTATTGTAGTTTTTAGCATACATACAATATTGAAAATAAGTCTCCATCAACCGATACCAGTTAAAACTGTTTTTTTCTATCAATTTGAGGCAATAGGCAACAACGGCTTCTCCCTCCTGGTGTTCGAACATGCGCAGGTGCGTCAGGCAACTTAATTTCTGAATGGCAAGCGTAAACAAGTCTGTCCGGTTGGTATTCTTCCGATTTTGCAAGGTAATCAAGGCGTTATCGGCCAACTCGAGGGCACTTTGGCTGTCGTTTTTAGACATAAACTTCAAAATACCAATCAGATAGGTATAATTATAAAACTGAGACGTATCTACTTCGGTCGTGAGTGGCCATAATTCTTCAAAGTATCCATCGGCCATATTGTAAATTTCAAGATTAGGCGAGCGTTTATTGATGTAATAATCGATCAGGTTGTCGTAATAATCCAGCGCTAACATTTCACGCCGACGCTTCAATTCATATTGTTGGTGCAATTCGGTGAAATAAGCATGGTTCGATTTGTCACCTACCGATCGGGCATAACGCATGCGCAGGAAGCGGGTTATTTCGGTTGCCAACTCAATGAACTCAAATTTAATGCACTGTTCCAGGGTTTGGTGCATGAGGTAAACGGCTGCCTTGTTGGCTTCTCGAAGCCGCAAAATATTGGCCGAAGCAAAGTCCCGATAACAATTATACAGGGCTTTTGAGCGCTCGTTAAACATGGGCTGGTTCACATCAATAAACAAAGCCGTATTGATCAACTGTCGAATGAGCTTGTTTCGAAGCCGCTTATAATTCTGGTCTTTTTTTTCATCCATCCCAAAGAAGTACAACGCGGCTTGCTCATCTGACTCAAACTTCTCGGATGCGATGCGATTATACAATTCTTCCGTACGGCTTTCATCCTGACCCGGATTGCCAAGTATTTCGATGTTTTTCACCTTGTTACGGTTGATGATTTTTATCAAATCCCGGAGCGCCTCAAATTCCATATTATTTTAAGTTATGAAAAAGTTAAACGTAATAACCACTGTAAATGATTATATTTAAGCGCATCTGCCCGGATCGAAATACGACAAACTGTCCTTTTTTAAATATGATGAGTGTCGCATCTTTGCACCGAAGTAAGCACAATACCACAAAAAAACAAACAAATTTGAACTTAATCAAACGCCTCGAACACAAAAATCAGAAAACTTAACCCAAACAGTCTCATGAATTTGCAGTAAGCAAGCTGGTCTTACAAAAAAAGTACAAACACCAGGCAACGAGTGCTCCGTATTCGGGATTTTCCCGAAAATGCATCGTTCTTGAACTTTTTTTGTCTTTTTCGACCAAAATTGCAGGCCAGCAGGTTCTATAGAAAATCCTTCGGTTGTACGTTCATTGACCTTTTGGGTGACCAAAAGTGCCAAAAGTCAGTGTCTTGCCTCGATCTGCCCTGATCGAAATGAGACAAACTGTCCTTTTTTGAAAATTGGAACCGAGTGATCTTTGTATCAGAAATTTTGAATAACATCTAAATCTGATATAAAATGACAACGATCACTTTGATTCTGAGCCTTTTACTCACTGCCTTAGATGGCACTACTTCCAGCACTGAACCAGCAACTGGCACAAGTTCTGAAATTTCAAGTCAACAACAAGGTTCCAACTTCATTATTACAGAAGAAGGAATGCCTTAGTGGTTATACATACAGGTAATTGCTTTAATCTTTAATCCTTTAATCCGCAAAGCACCTATGTCGCACAGCTGCATGGGGGGCTCCCGTTTTCCTTAATATTGCTTTTTGTTCAGTTCTAAACGGCTGCAATAGCCGGGGCGTCACGAAACACGCTTCCCGTTTAATCTCCATCGTGTATATTCCTGTGAGTTGGTGATCGTCTTCGTTCTGTCACCAACTCACCTCCCTTTCCTTCGGTGCCGCCTCCCTAAGCGCACTTGAAGGAAAGGTCATTTTTGAAACAAAATATTAAGAAAAATCTTTATTTTTCTCGGGCTTCTTTTTTTATTTGAAAAAATATGTATTTTTGCAATTGCATTGTTATATTTAATATAAATAACCGCTGCCTGGGCGTCACAAAACACATTCTCCATCCTTAATCTTTATACATTGCCTCTTGTGAACCGGTGATCGAAGCTGAACGATCATCGGTTCATGTTTTTTTAAAAAAGAGCATACTTAATTTGTGGTTTTAGGTCATAGCATTACATTTACGCAACCTAATTTCCCGAATGATGAAACATATAAAAATTAAGAGCACCATATATATAGGTGTATTGCTCCATTTATTTTCTTGTAATCAACCAGGTTCAGTCGTAGATAACGCAGAGCAGGTTGGACTACAGCGATTCGAAACCATGACCACCGCACATACCGGCGTTTCGTTTACCAATAAACTGATGGAAGATGCTCAGTTTAACTACATGAATTTTAATTATTTATACCTGAGCGGT
>CAIVGO010000764.1 GCA_903905445.1 uncultured Bacteroidota bacterium | reverse complement strand
GGGGTAACTGCAAGGCAACTTAACCGAGTTATTTCATCTGAAAATCAATTACTTACCTGGGAAAAGCAGGGGTTGTTGGAGTTGCCCATCGGGTTTGATATCGAGGCTGCGCCGCGTCTGGCAGATTACCGCAATGCGCCGCTCCCGCAACATGAAAGCATCGAACGGATGGCCCGCGCTTATCTGGATGCCAACTGCGCGCATTGCCACAATCCACAAGGGCCAGCAAGCACCAGCGGCTTGTTTTTAGAGGCCGATCAACAAAACCCGGAGCGCCTGGGCGTGCTCAAATCGCCCGTAGCAGCAGGGCGGGGGAGTGGCAAAAACCGATATGGCATTGTGCCTGGTAAACCCCAGGAGAGTATTCTTGTTTATCGCATGGAAAGCAACGACCCTGGAATCAGGATGCCCGAATTGGGCCGACAAATAGAACACCAGGAGGGCATTGCTTTAGTGAAAGCATGGATCAAAACAATGCAGTAGGTACCTTATGAATACAAGCATCAATTGCCGTGGGCACCTGCTCGATTTGTCGCGGCCCCACATCATGGGCATTCTGAATACCACACCCGATTCCTTTTTTGATGGCGGCCAACTTGCTACAGAAACCGCTCTTTTGCACAAAGCCGAGCAAATGCTTTCGGAAGGCGCCAGTTTGCTCGATGTTGGGGGCGCTTCTTCCCGACCGGGCGCAGATACCGTAGGCCTGGAAGAAGAATTGCGCCGTACGATACCCGCCATTGAAATAATTCTAAAAAACTTCCCCGATGCGCTGTTGTCGATCGATACCTGGCGCGCGGAAGTGGCCCATCAGGCCATTGAAGCAGGTGCCGTGCTGGTCAACGACATTTCAGCGGGCCGCATGGATCCAGCATATTATGCGACACTGGGCAACTTTGCGGGCAAAAACGTGCCTTACGTATTAATGCACATGCAAGGTACCCCCCAAACGATGCAAAAAAGTCCTGAATATGAGGATATTGTAGCCGAAGTACTCGACTTTTTTATCACCGAATTGAAAAAATTACGCGCTTTAGGCGTGCAGGATGTGTTGCTGGATCCGGGATTTGGATTTGGCAAAACCATTGCCCACAATTACCGCTTGCTGAAGCATTTACCCACCTTTGAAGCCGTAACCGGTTGCCCTGTGCTGGTTGGATTATCGCGAAAATCAATGATTTGTAAAGTGCTGAATGTTAAGCCAAAGGAGGCTCTAAATGGCACAACTGCTTTGCACATGATGGCGTTGCAATTAGGGGCTCGTGTATTGCGGGTGCATGACGTAAAACAAGCCATGGAAGTGGTCAAAATTGCCGAACAATTAGACCTTGTTGCTTGATTTTCAAGGACTCGGATACGCGGTGCAAATTATTTTTACGGGTGCTTGAAACGATTTGTAGTCATTTGCACCTTATCTTTGCTTATAAATTGTTGACACTGAGCATGCAAATGCCAAAATAAATTCCTGCTAACATTTAAAATTTAATTCAATGCGCCAACCCATTCTTGCAATTTATACCTTTTGCGTGTTGCTGAGTATTGCTTTTTTGTCAAGCTCTTTTTCCAATAATTCATTCGAAGAATACGGTAAGGCAGCCTATTACGCCGATGCATTACACGGCCGAAAAACAGCAAGCGGTGTAAAATATGATAAAAAAGCCTACACATGCGCACACAAAACGTTGCCTTTTGGCACCAAGTTACGGATTACGCGCCTGGATAATCAATTGGCCGTTATTGTGACGGTTAATGATCGTGGACCCTATAAAGCCGGTTTCGTTGTGGACATTTCCAGGAAAGCCGCCGAAGAAATCAAATTGATACACGATGGGATCGCCAATGTGAAAATTGAGGTTATTCCCACCGCCGCAACCAACGCAAAATCAGTGGAGCCGGTAGTTTCCAATACAAGCAGCCGGGTACTTGCCAACGCAAACGATGCAGGCGCGGCCCGTTTATTGATTCCGCAATCCAGTGCAGCCAACCAACAAAGCACGTATCGTGCCCAGGATCCGCGGCCGGCAACCATTCAGTCGATCAATGAAAATAAACCTGGCGTAACACCCAAAGCAGCCAAACAAAGCAGCACCGGAAGTTCGGATTTGTATAAAGTGCAAACGAAAAAAACGTCTAAGACCGGATCGGGTGTACAAGTAAGCACCTTGTATGCAGCCGAAAACATTCTACCAGAAGTAACCAAATTAGAAAAATATTACCCCGGCCGTGTACTCGTGAGCGTAACCCACGATGCTACGACCGACCAATCGACCTACCGAATCATCATTGGCCCTTACGCAGACCGTAAAAGTGCCGAACAGCAACAAAAAGCATTGACTAAAAAGGGTTACCCTAAGTGCTTTATTGTGTCACTTAATGAATTATAGGTTATTGGGTTTTTAATTCATCTGTTTTACCCAGTAATATTCACGGAGTATTTCAAAGGCCTTCGAGGCGCATTTGAAAGGGGATTTTGCCACTTTGGGCAAGATCCCCTTTTTTTATTTGATTTTAATCAGATGGTAAAATGACCGTGCTCATACCCAAACTGCTTTTTAACTGGCAGATTTGTGCATGTTTTTCAAATATTAAAAAGCACTACCATGAAAATTGAATTAGGTACAGAAAAAACCATTGCGGAAGTACAACGCGAATTTGGTACCCTTTTCGCTGCTTTAAGTTTACAGTTTTTTACTAAAAAGCATGAAGCATATAAAGGTAGTCCAGCCAAATTTTTGATTCAGGATACCAGCCAAAAATTGGTTGAAATAGAAACGCATCCCCATTCCGGCAGTTTGTATATTGAACCGGAAATGCC
>CAIVGO010000763.1 GCA_903905445.1 uncultured Bacteroidota bacterium | reverse complement strand
TTGAAAGGGGCCAAATCAGCCGTAAAGTGCTTGTACAATGATGTTTTCTTTTAAAAAAGTGCTTGTTTTAGCAGCCTTGGTGTTGGTTTCTGCCCAAATTTCGACGGCCCAAATTCCTAAAACCATGCGTCGTTTGCCGGATACCGGACAAACGCAAAGTTATACCAATACGGTCGGTGAAGACGCAGATTACCTCCAAAACCCGCCGCTTTTCATACTCAATGGCGATGGCACAGTGACCGACACGGTTACTGGATTACAATGGCAGCAAACCGATGGTGGCGAAATGACCTTTGAAAACGCCGAGGCTTTTTGTGCAAATCTTTCGCTTGGGGGCTATAACGACTGGCGCTTACCGACTGCGCAAGAGGCTTATTCTATTTTAAATCAAGGAAAATCGAATCCCGCGCTGGATATTGCCTTTTTTACCAATACCGTCGCAGAATACTGGTGGACAAGCGAGCACGATGCGACAAATGTCAACAAAATTTGGGCGACGAACAAAGGGGGTGGCATCGGAAACCATCCGAAAAATGAAACGGTGAGTGCGGGCGGCACTAAAAAAATCCATGTCCGGGCAGTGCGCGATGTTGGAACGCCCCCAACGGTCGCCAGTCATTTTACCGACCATAACGACGGTACAGTGACCGATAATTTGACCAATTTAGTTTGGCAAAAAAAGCCTGCTCCCGATTCAATGAGTTGGGAAAATGCGCTCCTTTTTGCAGAAAGCCTTTCACTCGCAGGGTTTGAAGATTGGCGGCTGCCAAATATTAAAGAACTCCAATCCCTGAATGAAGAAGGCAGTGCAAATCCTTCGGTAAACACGGTTTTTTTTCCGGAAATCGGGGTGAAAAGGTATTGGGCAGGCACGAGTTTGCCCAATCAAACGACCAAAGCTTGGTATTGGGATACCCGGTTTGGTATCACGACATACAATGAAAAAGCAGGAAAATTGAACCTGCTGTGTGTGCGCGGTGGCCAAAATAGCAGTGTAAAAGCAGCCGATTTGTCGACAGAAGCCCCAACAGTTTGGGCCTTTCCCAATCCATTTCACGACCATCTTTCTGTAAAAAACGCACCAGAAAACGCCGTTTTTGAATTGGTAAACGCCACCGGACAGCTTGTTTATGTTGGAAACAATATAGCATTGGCAGATTTTTCAAATTTGCCCATTGGCATCTATTGCTTGAAAATAATTAATAAAAATGTAAGCACACAGTTGCTTCTAAGAAATTAATAATATGAAAAGTCAACTTTTTTTCCTCTTTTTTGCGTTTTTGCTCAGCGCAAAATCATTTTCCCAAAACATCCAACATTCTGAAATACTGGGGCGACCAACGGATAAAAGTATCACCATCCAAGCTGTTTTTGCGGAGGCGGCATCGGTATGCATACAGTATGGCACAACAAGCGGCAATTTAACGGAGCAAACGCCCTGGCAAACTTTTGCTCCAGCAGCGCCTGCCGAAATGGTGCTTGAGAACCTCATTCCCGACCAGCAATACTTTTACAGGATTTGTCATCGGAAACCAGATGAGGCAAATATATCAACCCGTCCGGAACGCAGTTTTCACACCCAACGACCCGCGGGCAGCGCATTTACGTTTGTGGTACAGGCTGATCCACACCTCGATGCAATGTCCGACACCGCCCTTTACCGCCGCTGTCTTGAAAACCAATTGGCCGACCAGCCCGATTTTATGATCGACCTCGGTGATATTTTCATGTCGGACAAAATGAAAAATGCCCAAAACCAAATCACCCACGACACGGTGACTTACCGTGTTCGGTACATGCGCCGGTTTTATGAAAGCGTTTGTCACTCCTTACCGCTGTTCATCTCCATGGGCAACCACGAGGGCGAGGCAGGCTGGGTATTCAACGGAACGCCTGAAAATGTGGCCGTTTATGGCACGCTCGACCGCAAAAAGTACTTCCTGAACCCCGCACCAGATGGGTTTTATACGGGCGATGAAACGGAACACCCCATCATTGGCAAACGCGAGAATTACTATGCCTGGCATTGGGGCGATGCGCTTTTTGTGGTACTTGACCCTTATTTTTACACAAAACCCAAGCCGGATTCATTGAATGGCTGGCGTTGGACATTGGGCAAAACCCAATACGATTGGCTCAAAAACACCCTGGAATCGAGCACGGCTACTTTCAAATTTGTATTTGCCCACCAACTCATTGGCGGCGATCCACTTGGACGCGGCGGCATCGAATTCGCCGACAAATACGAGTGGGGCGGCAAAAGTCTGGATGGATCCAATGGCTGGGCGGCCAACCGTCCGGGCTGGGCAATGCCGATCAAAGACTTGTTGATAAAAAACCGCGTAACCATGTTTTTTCATGGGCACGACCACTTTTTTGCCAAACAGGACGAGGATTGTCTCGTGTATCAACTTGTTCCGCAACCGAGTTTACCCAATTTTAGCGGACCTAATCAGGCAAGCGATTATGGCTATTTTGCGGGACAAATCCTGCCCAATGCAGGGCATTTGCGTGTGACGGTTTCTTCAGAGGGCGTTCAAACAGCGTATGTTCGCGTTTACTTGCCGAGTCAGGAAACAACGAGCCGACACAACCGCGATGTTTCGGCAACCTATTTTATCGGTGCCGAAAATTGCTATGACTCGGTTTCGACGTCCACGCCCGTGCTTTGGAATGCCAACTATTCCGACGAATTGATTTATCCAAACCCTACTTCCGGAGCAGTAAACATCCAATTTGTACATGCACAAACCGAGCGCTTAAGCCTTTCGATATTTGATCAGAATGGCGGGATCATACGGCGCTTGATGACTGGAAATATGGTGCCTGCCGGCGAATTTCAAATTGTCTGGGATGGGCAAAGCGCCACTGGTGACGCTTTGCCAAACGGGATTTATTATTGGAGTATCACCTCCGAAAATGGAGCGACAACAACTGGGAAACTGATTTTGCAAAATTAAATTAAGGCACCACCACCTTCTGCGTCTGTACCACCCCGTTTGCCCGCAAGGTGATGCAATACAAGCCGGAAGCCAAATTCGAAGCATTCCAGTCCAAGATATGTTCTCGCTTGGGGTTCTACTCAGAGTAATTGAACCTATCAACGGGTTTTCTAAAGAGTTTAGGATGGCTTAGTTTAAGTTTTGATTCAATGAAAGCAGGAATACCTTTGCACTTGTAAAGGGAATAAACCTGAGCGAGGTTTTGGTACTTTAATCCCTCGCTCGCGCGCGGTTCTACCGCGTGTGTCAATCATTCGGGCTCTGCCAGAGGAGGATAAGCGGGCAGAGCCCGATTGATCGGTACACGGGGTGGAACCCCGCGCAAGCGTTGATTAATCCATCCCGCGCAAGCGTTAGACATATCTAAATCATTGAATAAAAGTATTTTAGATAATACAACGTAAAAATACGTTACAAAACTAAAAATAAAGTTGCAAAACGAATAAATGCGTTTTACCTTTGTTGCATGCAAAAATTAACCAAGACAGAGGAAGAAATCATGCAGCGCATCTGGGAGGCCGAACGGTGTACAGTGACCGATTTGCTCGAAAAGATGGAGGAGCCCAAGCCGCCCCACAGTACCATTTCGAGTATTGTGCGCATTTTGGAGAAAAAGGGCTTTGTGCAACATAAGGCCTATGGCAAAACCTATGAGTACTTCCCGGTAATTAATAAGGAGGAATACGGAAAGCGTTCCTTATTGGATGTTTTACAGGCTTACTTTGATGGCTCTGTCACACGCCTGGTTTCACATTTGGTGGAAAATCAACATTTATCCGAATCAGAACGGGAGGCCATGCTGAAACGATTGGATGCAACGGATGATAAACCGCTTTAAAACACGCATTTATGGTGCACGATCTATTCCTTTTAAGCATCAGTTGGGGCGTTTTGGCCTTGCTTTACCGGGTTTTACTGCAAAAAGAAACCTTTTTTAGTGCCAATCGAGCCTATTTAGTGTGCGCGGCATTGGGCAGTTTGGTTTTGCCCTTTTTAGCGGTGTGGCTGCCTGACCAAACCAGCGTACAAGCACAATGGTTGCCTTTAGTGACCGTTGGCATACAAACGGCGGATCAGTTTTTTACGGAAAGTGATCCAGTTTGGGCGGTAATTGTCTGGAGCCTGTATGGCTTGGGGGTAGTTTTAACAGGCGCCCGCACTTGTTACGGATTATATCAATTGAGCAACATGATTCGTACCGGCACTAAAATACCGCTGGAAAGAGGGCTAATCCTGGTACAAGCGCCGCAGGTTCAGTTGCCCGTTTCCTTTTTTCATTATGTGTTAGTGCCTGTTGATTTTCAATTGAATCAAAATTTGGAAACCCGGGCCATGCTCGCACATGAACGGGCGCATGCGCAGGGGCGACACAGTTGGGACGTGCTGTGCATGGAGGTGTTGTGTATTGTTTTTTGGTTTCACCCATTGGCACATTGGTATCGGCGAAAATTAAGGTTGGTGCATGAATACCTCGCGGATCGGGCGGCTACTTTTACCGCAGACCGAAAGCAATACGGCTTATTGTTGTTGGGCCAACGTGATACCCGTTTTCAACTAGGGTTGGTCAATCATTTTTTTCAAGCGCCGCTTAAACAGCGGATTTGGATGCTTACCCGTCGCCCGTCCTCCCAATTGAAGCGTCTAAAATACTTGTCCTTGTTTCCTGTTGTTGGACTGTTGTGGATATCGGCCGTGGCTACTTTGCCCGATTTAGTAAGCAATTTGGATCAATTGGATACTCCGCCGAGTTTCCCGGGCGGCCAGCTTGCCTTGATGCAATATTTGGCAAAAAGCACCCAATATCCAGCAGATGCAAAAGCGGCGGGTAAAGAAGGGATGGTGGTGGTTCAATTTGAGGTGGGGACAAATGGCCAGTTGTATCATTTTAAAACCAGGGGCGTGGATGTACCCAGTTTGCGCGCCGAGGCCATCCGGGTTGTAGAGGACATGCCTTCATGGACGCCCGGGATGCGCAAGGGCAGGGCGGTGCGCACGATTTTAAATTTACCCATCAAGTTTAAGTTGCAATAAGTGTAAACAAATTGGAACTGTCGGTATTGGTTGCGCTTGGAGGCGACCCGATACCTTATTGCCTGATTCACCATTTTTTCACGTTATAAACCATCATTTTATGAAAAACAATGTCTTATGGATGCTTGGCCTGCTCCTGTTCAATGCTGCCGTGTTGAGCGCTCAAACAACGGTACCCGATAAAAACCCGGAGTATCCTGGCGGCCAGAACGTGCTGATGCAATACTTAGCCAAAAACATTTCCTACCCGGCTGCAGCCCGTAGCGCAAAAGCGGAAGGAACTGTGATCGTCAAATTTATCGTAGAAGCCGATGGCCGCATCAGCAACATCAGTGCGCTAAACAAGGGCCCGCTCTTACACGGCGATTTGATCAAAGAAGCGTTGCGGGTGGTAAAATTGATGCCCAAATGGATGCCCGGTGAAAAAGAAGGGAAACCTGTAGCCAGCGAAATGGTCGTTCCAATCAAATTTAAGTTGCAATAAATAGATTTTCAATAGTTTATATAGTTTAATTTATGTTTAATTATATAAATGCAGCGCTGCCCCGAAATACGTTCGGGGCAGCGCTTGTAATACCCAAAAATATTATTTCTTTTTCCAACCAGCAACAGCGGTGGTGATCTCTTTTTCGAGTTCTTTGTAGTAATCGGCTTCGTCTTTGCTCGATTTGCTTGCTTCGCCCACTTTGGCGGCAGTTGCTACGGCTGACTTATAGTCGTTGTTTTTCGCCTGAATTTTTGCCTGCATCCAGAGGTTCCAAACGATGGGTTTGAGTTTTACACTCTCATTAATGTGCGCGAGGGCCGTTTTAGGATCGCCATTGTTGTTCAGGAAAAACTCGGCGGCCTCTGCGTGAATAGCCCACAAATCATCGCTTTTGCCTTCTTTTGTCGCTTTTTCGATGTTGGCCACGGCCATTTTCATGGTTTCCATGCTGAAGGGCAGGGCTACACGTTTGCGTTCCCATTCGAATACGATGGCGCCTTGGTCTATGCCGCGCTCTTCAATACGGTATTGCAGGTGCTCAATGGATTTGGGCAGGGTTTCTACCTGCACTTCAATGCGTGCCAGGTCTTTTTCCGCTTTGTACTGGTAAGCGCCCCATTGTTCAGTGTCGGAATTAAGAATGGCGGTCCAGGTTTTGCCATTTTTAGGGATAAGGAAAAAGCTGTATTTGCCTTTTGGGACAGTTACTTTTCCGATTTTGACATCCGTACCAAAAGAAACATCGGTGCATTTGTTTGCTCCGGCGCGCCAAATTTGATCGAACGGCACCAAAGCACCATAAATTGGGCGTTTTTTTACGGCTGGGCTGGAATAATTTACGGTCACATCGGTTAATCCCACACGGTAGCTGGTGCTGGCTTTGGGGCTAGATTGTGGTAAATCCAATTGTGCATACATGCTGGTGCTCAACAGCAACAGGCAAAGCAGGGAAAAGCAATACTTCATGGTTGAAAAAATTAACGGTTTTAGAAATGCAACCCGAGCGACCAAATACGATTAGGCGCGGCGGACAGTTGAAAAAATATCATAGCAAAAAACGCGGAACAACCGCAAATAGTTTGCATTTTTCGCCCGGTGTTTACCAGAACATAGCCCTGTTTCGTCCAAATTCCGGTATTTGTTGTCAGATATAGGCGATTTTGGGGCGAAATCGGTAGCGTCCAACCTTTGACGAATGCTGCTTTTCAGGCGGCGTTCAGTATAAGCAAGATACAGGTGAAAAAAATATTCAGAAACCTTACCCTTTGGGTATTGATTGCGATTTTTTGCGGGGTGCTGTTGGGCATTTATGATCCGTTCACTGCCGTGAAAATGGATGTGTTGGGTAAGGGCTTTATTCAGGTTGTCAAAGTTTTTATCAACCCGATTATTTTCCTGACTATTACCCTGGGCATTAGCGGCATGGGTGATTTGCGCAAAGTAGGGCAAACGGGCGGTAAAGCATTGATTTACTTTGAAGTAGTGACCACTTTTGCGTTGATCATCGGTGTTTTGGTATCGTATATGGTACAGCCTGGGGCCGGCGTAGATACCGCGCGGGCTGCGGGTGCGGACATGAGTGGGTATGTGCAAAAAGCAGCGCAGTTTAGTTGGGTTGCTTTTTTTGCCCAAAACACCACCCTTCAAATCCTGGGTATTTCGTTGGTTTTGGGCATTTTGTTGAGTTTGGTGTCGTGGAAGTTGCGGGTAATTCAGCCTTTAGAACGTATTTCCCATTATGTATTCAAAGCCCTGCATTGGGTCATGTATTTGTCGCCCATCGGTGCATTTGGTGGCATGGCTTATACGGTTGGAAAATTTGGCGTTGTCAGTTTGTTTGCCTTGGCCAAATTGATGGTTTCGGTGTATATCACCATGGCCTTGTTTGTTTTTGTGGTGCTTGGCTTGATTTTAAGGCATTACAACATCCCGATTGGGCGTTTTTTGCAATATATCCGCGATGAATTGCTGATCGTGTTGGGCACCTCTTCCTCCGAAGCAGCCTTGCCTTCTTTGATGGAAAAGTTAGAACGCATGGGTTGCAACCGTTCGGTGGTGGGTTTGGTGGTGCCCGCAGGTTATTCGTTTAACCTGGATGGAACGACTTTGTATTTATCGATGGCAGTCATTTTTTTGGCCCAGGCTTACCAGGTGCATTTGACTTGGGACCAAGTATTGGCCATTTGTGGGGTGCTCATGATCACGTCTAAAGGTGCCGCGGGGGTAACAGGCAGCGGTTTTATTGTGCTGGCTTCTACCTTGCAAACGGTGCATGTGATTCCCATAGAAGGACTTGCGCTTTTGTTGGGCGTGGATCGGTTTATGTCGGAAGCCCGTGCGATTACCAACCTGATCGGTAACGGCGTGGCCACCATTTGGCTGTCGAACAATGAAGGCATGTTCGATCGGGACCAAATGGAGGCGGCGTTTAAAGTGGAGATCAATGAGGAGTTTTATCTATAAATCTCCTGTTAAAACCCGTTTTCATCGTATAAAAACACTTTCCCTGCGGTGAAAAGTGGCCAACTATCGCTCCGAAAAGGCAGGGCTGGCAATCCTTCTGCATTGTACAGATCCAAGGGCCCGGGGTTATCCGCCCAGGCATAACGCACCGCAACCGGTTCCGCAATATTGGGATGAAATACCACCACTGAATTGCCTTCGAGATATGCCAAGGCCCATTGGAACTTTTTATCGGCACCTGCCACGGCAAAACCACGCAAAAAACCGTATTTATCCTTCGAAATCAGGCCATTTCCAATCGACGAAAATTGAATTCTGATTTTGTTTCCTTCCACCTGCATGGATTTATAAACGGGCCCTGAAGCTACAATATCCTCTTTGTAGGCAATTTTGCGGGCAGCCAGGGCCAAGCGGTTTCCTACTTCCTGTTTGTTGCGCGGGTGGATGTTGTCGGCTTCTCCAATGTCAATGGCGGTTGCGATGGCCGTATTGGGCAAGGTCAGGGCCGACATTTGGGATGCCCGTAATTCGCCCCACTCGCTTTCGCCGGGCACTTTTTGTTCGGGATAATAATTGGCCAATTGCACCACGAGGAAAGGGAAATCGCCCTGACCCCAGTTTTGGCGCCAATCTTTGATCATAACAGGCAGTAAATCAGCATATTCCGCAGCATGTTGCACATTCGATTCGCCTTGGTACCAGATGGCTCCTTTGATGGCATAAGGTTGTAAGGGGGCAATATTGGCATTGTACAACAGGGTTGGGTGGGTGAAAAAACTGCCGTTTCCTACCACGGGTTTCGGAAAACGGTTTGGGTCAATTTTTACACCCACTTTGTATTTCCAATCGCCCACCAAAATCGGATTGCCCCAAAAAGCATTGGTGTACATGCCGCCTTTTCCGCCGATATCGAAAATACGCACCACCAGCACATTGCCTTTGGGCTTGAGGATATTGGCGGGGAAAAAGTAATTTCGCCAATTGCGGTTTCCAAAGCTTTCGCCGATCTTAATACCGTTTACCCAGGCGATATCGTAATCATCTATTTGGTTGAGTGCGATGTTGTACGTATCGCCTTTAAAACCGGCGGGCAAATCGAAGGTTTTGCGAAACCATACCGATCCATCATAGCTCTCTAAGCCTGCATCTTCCCATAAATTTGGAATTTTCATGTCTTTCCAGTCCGAAACATCGGTGGTGGTATCCTGCCAATGTTCGGTGATGCCGGGGTCATTTTTTAGATAAAACGCGGTATCCCATTGTTCCCGGTAGCGTTTCAAATCGGCATTGAGTTGTTCAAAATTTTTACCCGGCGCAGTCATTTTTTCAACCAAATCCTGAAATTGCGGAAAGGGTTTTAAGGCACCAGCACTCATCCATGTTTCGATAGAGGTTGCGCCTAAATTACTGCTAATCAATCCAATAGGGACTTTAAAATGCTCGTACAAGTTCCGGCCGAAAAGATAAGCCGTGGCCGAAAAGCCACCAACCGTTTGCGGGGAAGCTGTTTGCCACCACCCCATTTTTACATCTTTCCGAGGCAAATAATCGGTATTGAAAAAGACACTAAAAAGCCGAATTTCCGAAGCGTTGTCGCGCACAGAATCGGGCTTAATGCCGAATTCATTCAGCGTCCATTGCATGTTGGATTGTCCGGCGCAAAGCCACACTTCTCCAAAAAATAAGTCGTGTACCACGAGGGTATCCTTCCCGACCAGGGTCATGTCAAACGGTCCTCCAGCCGGGTGGGGAGCAAGGTTTAAACGCCAGGTGCCTTGTTTATCGGCCAAGGTTGTTAAGACTAGACCTGCCATGAGCAAGGTAATTTTCTCGCCGGGTTCGGCCCAGCCCCAAACGGGCACTGCCACTTCCCGTTGCAGCACGGCATGATCGCTGAAGAGTTGGGGGAGTTTGATCTTGGCTTGAAGCGGGCTTTCCAAGAAAAGGAAAAGGCTACAAAATAGTAGCGGGCGAAAAATGTGCAAAATGGACGGCATAATGTTTCGGTTGGAAGAATCCGTTGAAATTAGTATGTGCAAACATACCAAATTTCACCTTTACTTTTTATAATTTTAACCCTGAATAAATGAAATCCATTTCTATGAAAAATACCTGTTCTAACTGTTTGACTTTGGGCATTTTATGCCTCTTTTTAACCGCTTCATTTTCGGCATTTGGGCAAGCCCAGATTGCCAAATCATCTGCCGCCCCAGATTGGGACCAATTGTTTGTACGAAACACCGGCTGGTTTGGTGGCGACGGGCTTTTTGCGATTCCGATGGATGGTGCGGAGTTTCGGCCCGCCAGTAATAAGACCAAAACCATGTTTCTTTTCAGCGATTCGGTGGTAGCCGATTCGGTGGGTGAAACCATCCAAAGGAAGGATTTTGTCATGGTGCACAATTGCATTGCTTACCTGGATGGAAGCGAACCAGATCCTTCAAAATTTAAGTTTTTCATCAACAAAGATGCGCAAGGCAAACCTACATCGTTGTTTGCACCGCATACCCCCCATACCAAACCCGGCGAGTACTATTGGTTGGGCGATGGGTTTGTAAATGTGGAAATGGACAGCACTTTGTACATTTTTGCCTATCCGGTAAAAGATACGATTGTGCCGGGTTCGTTTTTTGAATTTGAACAAACGGGCGTACACATCATCGCCATTCCGAAAGGCAGCAAACCTCCGTTTAAAGAACAACGACAACTAGAAACCCCGTTTTCTTTTCCATTAGAAAATTGGAACAAGGCGACCATGGGCAGCGGCGTTTTGGTGAACACTACTTGGGCCGGTGCACCTAAACCAGATGGTTACCTGTATATTTTTGGCGTTGGCGGTGTTAACAATGGCCTTTTGGTCGCGCGTGTAAAGCCCAAAGAATTTGAGCAATTTGATAAATGGGAATTTTCGAAAGGCGCGGAATGGACCACTGATTATACTCAAACCAAGCCAGTTACCCGTTCGGTTTCCAACGAATTGAGTATGAGTCCGATGGCCGATGGTCGGTTTGTGCTTGCCCATCAGGTATCGGGTATTGAAAATGATGTTGCGATTCAGATATCCACAACACCTGCCGGGCCTTTTTTCCCGATGCATAAAGTGTGGCACTGTAAGGAATGGGAGTCCGATTTGGACTATTTTTCGTACAATGCCAAGGGGTTTCCGCATCTTTCCAAGCCCGGAGAATTGTTGATTTCTTACAATGTGAATTCATTTGACTTTTGGAAAGACATTTTGAAGGAGCCCCGCTTGTGCCGTTCTCGATTTTTCCGCCTTAAACTTTGATAACCATGTGGTTCAATATTTCAAACACGATTTTCATGTATTCCAAACTTGCCTTTTTTGCCCTGTTGCTTTATTTGGGTGCTTGTAAGGATGAAAGTTCCGATTTTACGTCCGGTAATTTTTACCCAATTGATCCGAATGTAAAACCAGACACAACCACCAGCGACACAACGATCATCCCGGTGGATCAAATTTGCTGGGCGGCGCCCATTGAAGTGCAAAAAGCAGCCGATTTTAACCAACTTTTCACCCGTTATGGCGGCGGTTGGACGGGCGGCGATGCCACTTATTCCATTCCTTTACCCGATGGGCGCATCCTTTGGTTGTTTGGCGATAGTTTTATGGGGACCGTGCGGGCAGACCGGAGCAGGCCCGCGAGTGGATTTCAGCGCAATGCATTGGTGGTGCAAAACGGCACGGATTTGACTACTTTAACGGGAGGAAGCAGTGCTTATTTGGTACCGGCAGAGGCGGGCTGGTGGTATTGGCCGGGGCATGGTTTGGCCCATGGCGATACGCTTCAGGTCATGATGTTTGGTTTTAAATCGACCGGCGGCGGCGCTTGGGATTTTGCCTATAGCAGCCTGGATGTGGCTACATTTTTACTACCTGATTTCAAGTTGTTGCGTATAGATCGGAAAGCGACAGATCCGACCGTCAATTATGGCGCTTGCATATTGGAAGATGGCGGCTATACTTATTTGTATGGGGCAGAAAAGGTTGGCCTTTCCAAATTTTTGCATGTTGCCCGGGTAAAAGGGCAGGATATGAATGGGACCTGGGAATATTTTAACGGAACTGGCTGGAGTTCGAATGCAAGTGAAAGCGCACGGGTATTTGCCCATGTTTCAGAGCAGTTTTCGGTGTTCAAATACAACAACCGCTTTTATTTATTGACCCAGCACCACATTTTGGGCGGGGAAATTTATATGTATGATTCAGATAGTCCGGCAATTGGATTCGATCATAAAAAAATAGTGTATTGCACGCCTCAATCCAAAGTAACCAACTTGTTTACCTACAATGCTTTTGCGCACACGCAATTTTCGGGCAATGGAGATTTGCTGGTATCTTATAATGTAAACAGCAGTGTTTTTGGCGATTTATTCAGCAATGCGGATACTTATCGACCGTATTTTGTACGCATAAAAGGCTGGCAG
>CAIVGO010000762.1 GCA_903905445.1 uncultured Bacteroidota bacterium | reverse complement strand
TCGCCCATTTTTGCCCGAATTTGGGTCGATTGCTCGATCAAATCAATGGCTAGGCGTGTATTGCCCGCATCAGAGGCGACCGAGGCGAGGTTGTTTAAAACATACCCCAGTCCGATGCTGTCGCCGATGGCCTGTCGGATCGAAAATACGCGCAAAAACAATTCCTGGGCCTGGGGCCATTCATTGTGCTGCATGGCAATAATGCCCCGATTGTCGAGTGCCGTTGCCAGCAAACTCGAATCGCGGGCTTTCAAGGCGGCCTGTTCTGCGGCTACCGTATATTGTACCGCCTTTTCCTTTTCCTGAAAACGGGAATAATAAATGGCCATTTCATTGAGCACTGAGGCTCTACCGGCCTCTTCGTTCAAAGCCTCAAAATGGTCGAGCGCCTGCTGGTAATAGCCCAGCGCTAATTCATATTTTCCCAGTAAATAATAGTTTACCCCCAGGTTTTTGAGCGTTTTTGCCTCCAATAAGCGGAGTTTGTGGGTCCGAGCAATGGTCAGCGCGCGTTCTCCCAACACCTTGCCTTGTTCAAAATCGGCCGATGAAATAGCATAAAACCGGGCATTGATCAGCGTTACCTGTGCTTCCGGGGCAAGTTTGGGCAAGGCCGCCAGTACTGAGTCAAGCGTAGTTTGTGCCTGGCAGAAGGCCGCCAGGCACAAACAAACCATCGATGTCAGTATCCGTTTTTGCAAATTTAGTTGTGCGTTATTTCTACCATCAACGGTACCACGGTGCCTTGATGGTTGTCTTTTTTTACTTGAAATCCAATTTCGTCCAAAGCGTAACTGACTTCCGACGGCAGGATTAATTGATCACCCAGGGCCGCTTTGATTTTTTGCGATAAACCGCCCGAGGCTTGGTTCATTTTACTCAGTATTTGGGACGTATTGAGCGGCGCCTGGCTGTATAAAATCAGCATATAGTCGGTACCTGCTTGTTGGTCCATTTTTACAATTTTTGTTTCGGAAGGGAAGGCGACTTCACTTTCGGCACCAATATGGGGCGACATATTGTCGTCAAAAGGCAGAATTTTATTCACTTTACCCGATAAATCGGTTGCGAAGGCGTAAATATAAGATTCTGAATTGGTAGTAATGTAAAATCTAAATTTAGTACCACTTGCGTAGGCTTCATCCATGCGGTAGGCCACCAAATCTTCTTTGTAAGCGGGCTCCTCGTCTTCTACAATCAGGTTGCGGGTAAGTATCCGGTTGGCGGGCATATTGGCGCCCGTATTGGTTTGAAAACGCACCTTTCCTGCCAACAATACATCCATAACCGGGTCGATCGGGCTCGGCGTAGGCGTCGGTGCGGGTGTCGGCGCAGGCTCGGGCGGTACAACGGTGGCAGGGTAAGCCTGAATGGCAATCAGGGAATATTCGGCAAAATCCTTGTATTTTATCCATACAAAACCGCCATCGCCCCAAGTACTGCCCCAGCTGTTGAGCACCCGAAATGCGCCACCATATTTGTTGTCATCATATCCTACGATGCACATCGCATGCCTTCCGTGTTGTCCGGTTGGGCCATCGTCGGTCGCCAAGGGTTCCCAGAGCGCTTTGGAAGTATAAAACGATTCGGCAACGATAAAACCCAACATGCAGGGATAACCCTCCGAAAGTGCTTTTTTTACTGTATTTATTTTTACAGAGGGGGCCGGTTCATCGGGCAAATAAAGAATCTGGTAATCGGCAATGCGAAAATCAAAACCCTCCAGCATGGCTTCCACTGCCACCGTTGCCCCACATTGATACGGCATGGTTTGATTGGTGGCAACGCCCAGGTTTTTCATCAGTTCAAAAGCATCAACCGGGTTGGTACCTTCCTGGCAGTTAACATCTCCTGCCGCTTTGATTTGTTCGTACACATAGGAAGGCGAAAAAATGCGCTGGTTAATTTTTGATGCGTCCGTGAGGTTGTTTTGTTTGGCCCACAAAATAGTGCGCAAATGATAGGCCACCGAAAACGCCACACAAGTGCTGTATTGTCCCTGATCGCCCGGCGTTGGGCAGAACTTTTCGAGCGAAGCCGCCGCCGGCATGGATTTGTAGCTTTGATTGGTGAGTTTGGCTTTGTAGGGAATCGTCCGCAGTGTAGGCGGGTCAAAAATCATTCCGGTTGCTTTTTTTTGGGCAAAAACAGTCGAAGCCGCCAACAAAAGGGCAGCAAGCAAGGTAACATGTTTCATAAGGACGATCGGATCGTAAGTTTCGAAAAACGCGAATACTGCCGGAAAATAGGCGCACAGCAACATCGCGATGGTCAAACAAAGGTCGGGGCAGGAGGGCAGCGGGCCTATCCGATGTTTATCGGATATTGCTTTTTAGTACACTTTTAGACATTTGTCTAGTGTTCCAGCTTAGAAGCGCCCCCACCTTTGCAGCATCAAAGCCAACCAATCAGGTATGGCAAACGATACGCACCTTTTCCCATTTCAACGATCAAGATTATCATGCATTTTAAAAGTATCATTGCACTATGCTCCTTGCTGTTGAGCGTCCTCGCTGGATTTGCACAAAACAGCGCCACCTTGAGTGGCAGTATTAAAGACCAATCTACCGGAGAAACGCTTATCGGCGCTACCGTTCGCCTTCAGGAATTGCCTAATACTGGCGCTACTTCCAACGAGTATGGATTTTACTCCATTACCGCACCGGTAGGTAACTATACGGTATTGGTACAGTATATTGGCTATCAAACTTTTACCCAAAAAATAAACTTACAAGGAAGTCTAAAACTCGACGTCATGCTGGTGGATGGAGCTACCCTTCAGGAAGTAACCATTCAAGCCGAAAAGAAACAGGAAGCCGTGGAACGTCCGCTTATGGGCGTAGAAAAACTCAGCATGGCCGAGATAAAAACCCTGCCAACCCTGTTGGGCGAACGCGATCTAGTTAAAACGATTCAACTGTTGCCCGGCGTAAAATCGGCCGGGGAAGGCAATGCTGGCTTTTACGTGCGTGGGGGCGCGGCCGATCAGAATTTAATCCTGCTCGATGAAGCGCAGGTATACAATGCCAGCCATTTGCTCGGTTTTTTTAGCACTTTCAATGCCGATGCAATCAAAGACGCCACCCTTTATAAAGGTGGGATGCCGCCTCAGTTTGGCGGTCGACTGTCGTCGGTACTTGATATCAAGATGAACGACGGGAACAACCAGCGCCTGGGTGTAAGTGGTGGTATCGGACTCATTTCCAGCAAATTAAATATTGAAACACCCATTCAAAAAGGGAAAAGTTCGTTGCTTGTGACGGGCCGCCGCACCTATGCCGATTTGTTTTTACGCGCTTCTTCGGATACGACCCTCAACAACAATACCTTGTATTTCTACGACCTGAATGCCAAAATGAACTACCAACTTGGCGCAAAAGACCGCTTGTTTATTTCGGGTTATTTCGGGCGCGACAAACTGGGGCTGGGCGATGAATTTGGCCTGAATTGGGGCAACGCTACCGCCACCCTGCGTTGGAACCACCTTTTTAGCGATAAACTGTTTTCCAATACCTCCCTGATTTTCAGCAATTACAACAACAATATTCGGATTCAAAGCGGCACCAATGATTTTAAAATTTCGTCGCAAATACGCGATTATAATTTCAAACAGGACTTTCAATGGTTTCCCAACAGCCGCAATACCTGGAAATACGGCTTGCAAGTAATCCACCACACCATTACCCCGAGTAGCATCAATGCCAGTGAAAGTTCCAGTTTTGCCAGTTTAGCCGCCCAAAAACGCTTTGGACTCGAAAGTGCAGCCTACATCGCACACGAATGGCAGGCGCAACCCCGCCTCAAACTTATATATGGTCTGCGGGTATCTGCCTTCAATGTGCTCGGGGCGGGCGATTTTTACACCTACGACCAGGAAGGGAACGTGCTGGATACCATGGTGTATCAAAACGGCAAAATTGTAAAAACGTATGTCAACTTAGAACCCCGTTTGGCGCTTAGCTACCTGATCTCAGATCGGCAATCGCTCAAATTCGGTTATAACCGCAATACCCAATACCTCCACTTGTTGAGCAATAGCACCTCTGGCAACCCTACCGACCTCTGGATGCCGACCACCAACAACGTCAAACCGGAAATTGCCGACCAGATCGCCCTTGGCTATTTTCATAATTTTGAGGGGAAAGGCCAGTTTGAACTTTCGGTCGAAACCTATTATAAATCCATGCAAAATCAGTTGGATTACCGCAATGGCGCCGATGTGCAAGGTAATTCCAACGTGGAAGGCGAACTTTTGTATGGCCCGGGTCGCGCGTATGGACTGGAACTGCTGTTGAAAAAACGCAGCGGTCGACTGACGGGCTGGGTAGGGTACACCCTGGCGCGCACAGAACGCAAAATTGAAGGCATCAACAAGGGCGCCTATTATCCGGCCAAGCAAGACCGCACCCACGAAATCAGCATCGTGGCCATGTTTCAACTCTCCCGGCGTTGGGCGCTTTCAGGTACCTGGATTTATTACACGGGCAATGCCGTGACTTTCCCTAGTGGAAAATACAGCGTAAACAATGCAACGGCCTATTATTATACCGAGCGCAATGCTTATCGCATGCCCAATTATCATCGCCTCGACCTAGGGGCCACCTTTCAGGCGCGTAAAACCAAACGCTTCGAATCCGAATGGGCTTTTTCGGCCTTTAATGCCTACAACCGACTGAACGCTTACACCATTACTTTCCGCGATTCAAAAACGGAACCAGGCACCACCGAGGCTGTACAAACCTCTTTGTTTGGTATTGTTCCATCCGTTTCCTGGAATTTCAAATTTTAAAACCACCGTTTTAACAAAAAAACACTCCTTATTATGCATAACTCATTCAATCATACCATTTTGACCTTGCTTTCGCTGTTCATTTTAAGCAGTTGTGAAAAGGTGATTCAAATAGATCTAAACAGCAGCGACCCGCAAATTGTGATTGAAGGCGCAGTAACCAACGCCGTTGCACCTTATCAGGTTAAAATAAGTCGATCTGTTAATTTTGACCAATCCAATCAATATCCTGCCGTTTCCGATGCCTTGGTAATCATCCACAGCGATGCCGGAGAAAGGGATACGCTCCTGGAAACCGTTCCTGGGCTATATGTTAGTACCCGTGTGGCCCAGGGACAACCCGGCACAACGTATACGCTGGAAGTGTTTGCCGACGGTCAGCGTTTTGAGGCAAGTTCTACCATGCCTGCAGTAGTGCCTTTTTTGGGACTTTCGGCCGTAAAATTCACCTTTGGCGGCCCCGATGCGTATGCCGTGGTGCCTTCCTTTGTAGATCCGGGGACTGAACAGAATTACTATCAGTTCATCCAGTTCAATAATGGCCGCCAACTGGAACAGATTTTTGTGCTGGACGATAAAAACAACAATGGCATTGCAGTACAAATTCCCTTACTGGGCGACACCGAAATTGCCCTGGGCGACACCGTTACCATTGAAATGCGCTCCATTGATGCGCCGAGTTATCAGTATTTGTTTGCATTGCAATCAGCCACCGGCGATGTAGGAAACGCAAGCGCGCCCGCCAATCCCGATAACAACTGGAAGGGGACAGCCTTGGGTTTTTTCTCTGCTCACACTGTGCAACGCAAAACGGTGGTGGTTCAGTAGGATTTTTGGGGCGCATTCATTGTCTGAACCGGGATTTGGGGGGATTGGGGGATTTGAGGATTTTTGCGTGCTTCATTGTTTGAACGTGGATTTGGGATTTAAGGATTTTTGCGCGCATTCATTGTCTGAACCGGGATTTGGGGGGATTGGGGGATTTATGGATTTTTGCGTGCTTCATTGTTTGAACGTGGATTTGGGATTTGAGGATTTTTGCGCACATTCATTGTCTGAACCGGGATTTGGGGGGATTTTGGGATTTGAGGATTTTTGCGTGCATTAAGTTTGCGCGTATTAATTGTCTGAACCGGGATTTGGGGGATTGGGGGATTTGAGGATGTTTGCGCGTATTAATTGGAACACATCCACAAATCCCAAAATCCCCCCAAATCCAGGTTCAGACAATGAGGATGCGTCTAATAGAAACCAGAAAAAAACCTAACCCAGAAACCTGACTTATCCCAAAATCTGCAATTGCGCGATCAGATAACGTCCCTATTTTTGTCCCAATAGGAGCCCAATCCACCTATCCGATGTATGTTCCAGCGCTTTTTTATTTCAGGAGTTGTCGCTTTACTTTTTCACGCTTATGGTTCGGCCCAACCCATTGTTTGGCAAAAAACCTTGCCATTCTATAACGTTTTACAAAACTCTTGTCGACTAACACCCGATCAGGATGCATTTTTACTAAATACGGATCAGTTTATCCTAACCTTAAATACGCTTGGAGATATTACTGGATACTATGAAAACGAATCCACTACCCAATACTGGATGAATGTGCTCAAACGCAACAACCCAAATACGGGAAAACCCTATTTCCTAATTGCGGAAAGAGCCAGCGGTACCACCAATTATATCTTAAAAGTGCTGATTCCCGGCCAGGGAATGGTTGCCGCGCTTCCTATGAATGACAGTGTGGGCGTATTTTCTGCCGGACAGCCTTATTTTATACCCTTAAATGCGACTACAACGATCGTTTTGGGTCAATTGGCTGCGTACAAAGTAGTGTATAACGAGACAAGCGGACTGAGTATACTTGAAACATATCCTTTGCAGGTGCCCGTTTCATCCGCTACTCAACTGCCAGATGGAAATTTAATCATTGCCGCTTTTGATGGCACGGTGCGGGCCTTGGATGCTAATTTTAATGTTTTATGGATACAACAGACCGGGTTGGCGTGTAAATCGCTTCAGATTACGGGCGATGGGATCCTGACTTGTGGCAAAAAATTAACCGGCGGTGGCGCGGCCGTTACCAAACTAAATTTAGATGGTACTATAGCCTGGACAACTAATACCGACGATCTTGAATTGTGGGATGTTTGTAGTACCACCAATGGCATTTACGCAACAGGCACCTCAATAAACAATGCGATGGTGCTCTTTAAATTGGAAAATTCAGGCGTTTTAACGGCCGTACGTACAGAATATGGGAAAGGGCTGGGTGCAAAATTGACACCTACCGCCGATGGCGGTTTGATCATCGTTGGGCGCGCTCAATATGGCAATGTAAACCAAACAGTTGCGATTAAAACAGACGAAAATGGCATAACCAATCCTATTATTTCAATCGGCACCATCAGAGAAAGGCTGCTTCAAACAGACAGCATCACCAAGCGTTTTATTCCCTCGCCAAGTCTGTTTTTAAACAATCAGGCGCAAAGTTTTTCAATCGCGCCCGATAAAGGTGTGCTAGCGATGTTTAATTTGGAGCCCTGGATTACGGCGACTGGACCGGACAATGAAACCCGTATTGCGGTTTCGGAATACGCACAAACCCATTTGGGCGATTACCGAACGGGTATCGTGCAGGGCGCTGCAACCGATTTTGACCGGACCTGGTTGATTCGGCGCGATCAAATTGCCCAATTGCAGCGCGATTTTGCCGATAACAACAAAATTGACGGTCCAGTACCTTTCGATTTATTGAGCTGGCCTGCCAAAGGCAATCCCAATTTTACCCAAAACCTGGACTACACGGATGTTACGACCGATCCGCAAAGATTTCCAGCCCCTTTTGTCGATTACAACCAGGACGGTATATACAATGTATTGGACGGCGATGTGCCTCAAATAAAAGGCGATCAAATGATTTGGTGGGCGCTAACGGATAGTACCGCGCATTTGCAGAGCCATACGAAGCCCATTCTTGTCGATGTGCAGTTTTCGGTGTATGTGTACGAATGTGGGGCCAATCCGGCACTCAGCAATTCCTTTTTTGTGGATTTTGACATGATAAATCGTTCTAGTGTAACCTATACCGATGTACACACTGGATTTTTCACCGATTTTGATTTAGGCTGTGCCTCGGATGATTATGTCGGCACCTTGCCCGAGCAACAAGCCTGTTATGTGTACAACAGTGACATGGTAGATGGCACAGACTGTTTAAATTCAGTGAGTTATGGTACAAATATTCCCGTCGTATCGTTTTCATTTTTAAATAAAAATTTATCCAAAAATCTGAATTTTTCAAGTGGGATGACGCTACCCGGCATTGGTTATCCGGACAATGCGGTTGAATACAATCGGGTGCTGCACGGCATTTGGCCCAATGGTACGCCCCTCACGCGCGGGGGCTCGGGGTACAACCCGATTCAATCGGATGTTGCTGATTATGTATATCCTGACGATCCCTCTGACCTTTTGGGCTGGTCGATGTGTTCGACTGGGCCCGTGTTACGCAACTGGTCGATGATCCCTTCCCATGGGCCATTTATCTTAGCGCCGGGCGATACATTTCAAATCAGTACCCATATTGGCCAGTTTAACAACATTCCGCATCCTTGTCCGAATATCCAGATGCAGGTAAAGCCACAATTGGCGCAAATTCAGACCTGGCATCAAAACGGCACCCTTGCGGCGCAACCCAGTTTACCGCCCATCGTCACCATAGTACCGGGACAAACGATTACCCTCCATGCGGATATTCCGGGCGGATTAAGTTACAACTGGTCGAATGGTGTACAAACTGCCGAAAACATCGTGAATAGCATTGGAAACTACCGCGTAACCATCAGCAATGCAGCAGGTTGTACACAGGAAAAAGAAGTGCTGGTGGTGCAAGGTACCACGACCAACACACCACCGGTAACGCCTATTGTTCAGGTAAGTCCGAACCCAGCCAGCGATCACTTGCAAATAAGCGTGGGAGCGGGTTTAGTGCCTGCCAGGGCCATTTTACGCAATATCCACGGACAGGTTGTACAAACGATGGTTCCTGCGGCTTCTGTTTTTAACTGGACGATCAACCATTTGCCGGGAGGACTGTATTTGTTGGAGTTGGATGGTCTGGATGGGGAGTGGAAATCAGTGCAGAAGGTGATGGTTTTGGGTAGGTAGTGATCGGGTTTGGGGGGAATTAACTCTTTTACACAGTAAGCAGTAAACTTATTGAAGATAAAAGTGTAATAATTATAGCGCAACCAGTAAAATATATACTTATGCATACATCTGTGTACTTTCTGATGGCTATTGCCATAACATTTCTTGCTTGTTACCAGAAAAAACCAGACGAGGTATATTTAAATTTGGCTGATCCCATAGAGGCCAAATTCGAAGACACTACTTTAAAATCGATTTGCTTCTCACCTTTTGAGAATGGGAAAGTTTGGATAAGAACTGGCATAAATAATAATGATTTTATTGAGGTAGATGGAACAACCGGACAACAAAAAGTCTTGGATAAAAAGTATTCCATTTATTTTAATGACAGCAACGATAATGGCAAGATTCCAGATTGCCATAAAGACCAATATGACTCTTTAGTGTGGATTGGAGGACCAAACAGAAACGTAGTCTATTATGACCAAAGGACTAAAATAATTCAAGAACTACCTGTTAAATACACAACAAGAATTATTTCCAGGCCTAATGAGGTTTTTTTTGTCTCTTTAAAAGGATTTTGTTACTGGGACAGAAAAACTAAAAAAATAGCACAGGTTTCGGAAATATCCTCAAAATTCATTCAGAGCTCGGCTATGCTGAATGATTCGATCGTTTTTCTCGATGGGCAGTACACTTATAATTTCAATTCAAAGTGTGTTCAACATGGTATATATTTCAACAATTATGAATTTAAAAGTGATTTGCCATCCTATGAAGTAAAAGAAGGGCTTGGATTATTTTATGAAAATGATTCGCTTTGGTATTATTATAATGGGGAAATAGAAAATTTACCTTTACCATTAAATAGGTTGTCCCCAACAACAATAGGAGATCAAAAACTTTGGCAATCAGATTATTACTTCTTTTATTCATTTGATCCAAAATATAAGGTAGTGAATAAATATTATTATAATTTACCTCCTGTAAACAGTTATTCTACAAATTTTTATTTTGACACCGCGTATATTTGGATGACAAGGCCTGGCCAAGTCATGTTGATTGATTTGAAGACCGGACAACAATTGGAATATCCAATCCAAGTAGAGGATGGCCATCTTGTTACCATTTTTGATAAATTGAATGTTTATTTGCTTTATAAAACCAAGTTGGTAATTATCTCAAAACAAGACTTTATAAAAAGATGCCCGCCTTTTGACGTTAGAAAGTATGAATCTAATTTAAAACAATTCAATAATACGCTCGATTCAATTGGCATTTCAAATGATACAGTAGTCTCTGTTGCATTGTCAAAGTTAAATTATCTTAAAAAAATATATTCAGGCACCGAACATATTCAGATAAAACAAAGACTTAAAGCACTAAATGTACAAGTATTTCAAATGGTAAAATGGAAATTCCCAAATGGTTATATAGATTGTTACGAGCAACAAGACCTGCCAATTGAGCAGCGAAGAAAATGTCTAATTTCATTAATTGATCAATATGGACGATTATCTAATTTTGAAAAAGTACTTCAATTAGAAGCCACCTTCGAAAAAACCTTCGGTACCCCCCGAACCTCAGGTGAATATGATTTTGCAGAAACAATGGACAGTACTAAAAAATATGTATTAAAAATAGATAGTTTAAATAACGCAGGCCTTTCTAATGATTCATTGTTTTACTTTAAAACAATGGCACTGGAAACAATATGTCGTACTTATTGGTATTGTCCTCCGACTTGTGCTGGTTGTGATTATTCAATTATATATGATCAGTTAAAACTGTTCCATCAGAAATTCCCTCGCAGCAAACTTTGTGACAATGCGGCGTTTTACTTGTTTGTAGGACAAACTCAATTCGATTTTGAAGAAGATCAATCAATTGTTGAGTTAAATTCATCCTATGAAAAATTTTTAAAAAAATACCCCGATAGTGATTTGAAGGCAAATATTTTGATTAAGGTTTTTTACAATTGGGCATCTATGCAGGTACTAAATAAAAAAGAAATCAATTCAGTTGCCCAAAGGATTTTCCAAGAATTTCCAACGAATAAGAGAATCCCCTATGTAAAAAAACGCTTGGATAGCCTGAATAAAGGACAAAGGGATTGATTCAGTTTTATATAGGCCTCCGTTAGCGGTCGTATTTCTTAAAACCAAACGTCTGAACCGGGATTTGGGAGGCGGATTACATGATTTTAGGATTTTCTTTTTCGATTAAATTTGGATTGAATTTTTTGTTTTCCAAACGTTTAAATGTAAGGCTGATACTGCCGAAATTAATGAGTAGTCCGACTTCCATATTATACGCCTCCAGGTAATTTTTTGCTTGTGCCAAATGGACATTTTCAAGTTGTATGATTGCTTTTATTTCAACCATTATGAGATTTTCAACAAAAAAATCAACGCGTCGTGTACCGATGTTATGGTCCTCGTAAAAGATGGGCATTTCCATTTCACGAACAAATGAAAGCGCTTGTTTGGCCATTTCAATGGACAAAGCACGTTGATAGATAACTTCTTGAAAGCCATTTCCCAATGTGCTATGAACTTTCATGGCACAACCGATTATTTTTCTGGTTAAGTCTTCGTATTGCATGTTTTTAGGTTGTATTAGTTGTCTTGGCCTGGATTTGGGGGGATTGGGGGATTTGAGGATGTTTGCGCGTATTCATTGTCTGAACCGGGATTTGGGGGGATTGGGGGATTTGAGGATGTTTGCGCGTATTAATCTCAACCAGTACTAACGCAGGAACAGCATTAAGTGAATTAAATTTTAGTGGACAATCTAGAAT
>CAIVGO010000761.1 GCA_903905445.1 uncultured Bacteroidota bacterium | reverse complement strand
TGATGCCGCCATGCGCTGGTTTTTACAACAAACGGGCGGCGGCGATATCGTCGTGTTGCGCGCCAGCGGCGGGGAGGGCTACAACAATTACCTGTTTTCGGAACTGGGCGTTTTTGTCAATTCGGTCGAAACCATCCTGACTACTTCCCGCAATGCAGCAAACGAGGCTTATGTTGCCCAACAAATTCGCAACGCAGAAGGCTTGTGGATTGCAGGCGGCGACCAAAGTAATTACCTCAATTTTTGGAAAGATGGGCCGGTGGAAGCAGCCATTCAATATTTAATTTCAGAAAAAAAGGCACCCGTTGGGGGTACCAGTGCGGGCATGGCCATCCAGGGACAGGCGTATTTTGCAGCCTACCACAAAACCATTTTGTCGGCCGCCGCTTTGGCCAATCCTTATGATAAAAATGCGACGATTGGCTACAACGATTTTTTACAACATGCTGATTTGAAATCAGTTATTACCGATACCCACTACGATCACCCCGATCGGAAAGGTCGGCATGTTGCCTTTATGGCGCGTTTGATGCGGGATTTCAAAATCGTCCCGAAAGGTATCGCCTGCGAAGAATATACAGCCGTTTGTATTGATACCGCGGGCTGGGCGCGGGTATTTGGCAATTATCCCGAAAAACAGGATTTTGCCTATTTTATTCAGGTAAATGATGAAATTTCGGACAACCAACCCCAGCGCTGTGTCTCTAAAAAGCCATTGGAATGGTCGCAAAATCACGCGGCCTTGAAGGTATGGAAAGCGCCTGCCACGCCCGATGGATCCACGCGGTTTTTTCTCCGCGATTGGAAAACAACCCAAGGAATTGCCGGTTTTTGGGAAAACTGGTGGGTAGAAAAAGGCATGTTGCACCAAGCGCCGGGCACTGCAATTGAACAAAAACTGAGCAAAAAACCGTGAAAAAATCAACAAGTAGACCAAAAAGTAACGGTTTGATCGCACCCGGTGTGCGCAAACCCAAAGCAAAACCGGCTGTGAGTGAAAGCACCGGGCCGGTTATACAACAGCGCATTTTATGTAAAAAATTATCCCGCTGGATCTTTACCGATTTTGAGCAGGCCAAACTTGCGCTGGATCAGTTGGAGAAGACCATAACGACCAAAACCCCGCATGATGTACAACTCAGTTACCAACGCAGTGCCTCCTTTTTAGAAAACCAATGGCATCGGCTGGAGTCGGCGCTCTCGCATACGCGCCGGGCCATCAGCATCAGTGAATCGGTATCGGACACGGCTGCTTTGATCGAATTATGGTCGGATTTGGCCGCCATTCAACTTAATAGCCGGGATTGGGCAGCCTCGCAGGAGAGTTTGGATCGTGCCCGACATTATGTAGATGAACAAACCTTGCCGTCATTACGCGCACACATCGCCTGCCGCGAGGGCTTTATGCACCTGCACACGGGCAATCAGCGCCAGGCCTTGGTTTGCCTCATGGAAGCCGAGCGCAATTTGTTTCCGATGTTGGATGAAAGTTCGGGGTTAAAGGATTTTTACCTGTTGACCCTGGTTTTGAGCGGATTAGGGGATTTATATGAGCGGTTGGATGAAAAGGAAAAAAGTTTGGATGCCTATCGTCGGGTTTTACCTATTGTTGAAGAACACGGTTTGCGGCCCCGTTTAGCCTGGCATTATTTGAATGCGGGGCGTTCGGCGCTGGCTGGAGAAGATGCAGATCAGGCCGGATTTTGGTTTGAGAAAGTGCTGGAATACGCAGGCGAGGGCGATGCGGAGGCCAAAACCCATGCTTTGGGCAATTTGGGCATCCTGGCTTTGATGGAAAACAATGCGCAAAAGGCTTCTACGATGTTCGACCAGGCGGCAGCACAATACGAGCCGCCCGCTAAACAATCGGATTTTACCAATTTATCAAAAATAGAAATCTGGCGTTCAGGTATTTTTCGGCAATCGGGCGAACTGGCAGAAGCGGAGCAGCACCTGTTGGAAGCCTGGAAAATAGGGCAGGAGGGCCAGGATAAATACCATTTGGCGCAGGTCGCCCAACAAATTGCCGCCTTAAATGCAGGACGATCGGCTTTCCAGGCAGCGTACGAATGGCAACAACGTGCAACCCAGCTCAACCATGAATATTTTGACGCCTTGCGCGATTACGAGCGCCGTGAATTAGAAGCGCGCTACCAGTTGGAGCGGAGCCGCCAGGATGCACAAATGGCGCGTTTGCGGGTAGCGGGCTTGCAATTGCGGGCGTTGCGGGCACAAATGAATCCGCATTTTATGTTCAATGCACTCAATGCGATTCAGGGATTGATTACCTCCAACCGCAACAGTGACGCAGAGTCGTATTTGGCCAAATTTGCAAAAATGATGCGGCACACGCTCGATTATTCCGATTTGGAGGTCGTGACCCTGGAGCAGGAAATCGAGTTTTTAGAGCGGTATTTGGATATTAACCGGAAGTTGCGCTTTCGGGATCGATTGAATTTTCAAATCATCCCACCAGAAGGGGTTGATTTGGATGATTTGCATGTGCCGACCATGATTTTACAGCCATTTGTGGAAAATGCGATCGAGCACGGGTTGCGGCCGCGGCAGGAGGGCAATTTGCAGATCAGTTTTACGCTGGGAAAGGATGAAAACACCTTGCTTTGTACCATTACAGATGATGGGGTGGGGTACAATAAGGGACGTGAAAAGCAATCGGGGCAGCATGTTTTTCAGAAACACCGTTCGCGCGGGATGGAAATCACCCGGGAGCGCCTGAGTTTGATCCATCAAATGCAAAAAACAGGCGCCACACAATTCATTGCGATCATTGACCTTGGGGTGGAGAGCAATGGGGCCCAATCGGGTACCCGGGTGGAGGTGCTTTTGCCGGTTACCGACCCTGTTTGACCCAAACTTAACAATTACTTTATATTGAGGTGCATTCACCTTAGGCACACAATGTAATTTTGCCCGATTTTTAAACACTTTCAAATCCGAAAACGAATGGTATTAGCCTTTATTAGCGATTTACCCGCTTACGCATCAGTTTTACTGATCATTTGCCTTATTGCAGTGTGTTTATTTGAGGCAATTAACGGGTTCCATGATACGGCTAATGCCGTTGCCACCGTAATTTATACCAAAACCCTCACGCCCAATGTTGCGGTTGTATGGTCGGGTATTATGAATTTTCTCGGGGTGTTTTTTGGGGGTATGGTAATGGCCTCCATTTTGTCGGTTTTCGGCGGCAGCGGTGGAGATGGCGGTATTGCGGTGGCCATGGGCATTGTAAAATTGATGCCTTTGAATGAAATGATGGCCAGTGAAATGAATGCAACCATTGCCTTGGTTTTGGCCGTTTTATTGTCTGCAATCATTTGGAACCTGGGTACTTGGTACTACGGGATTCCTTGTTCGAGTTCGCATACGCTGATTGGTGCCCTATTGGGCGCAGGTTTTGCCTTTTCTACCATTTATAAAGGTGCGAATGTCAACTGGAGCAAAGCGGGTGAAATTGGTTCATCCTTGTTGATTTCGCCACTTTTTGGCTTTAGTTTGGCCATTTTGTTGATGTTTTTGTTGCGTTCTTTTGTAAAAAACAAAGCCATTTTTAAAGAGCCTGACACGAAAAAGCCACCTCCATTCTGGATTCGTTTGGTATTGATCCTTACTTGTACCTTGGTAAGTTTC
The DNA here is from genome assembly GCA_903905445.1 of uncultured Bacteroidota bacterium. Taxonomy (GTDB): domain Bacteria; phylum Bacteroidota; class Bacteroidia; order Chitinophagales; family Saprospiraceae; genus M3007. Next base: position 1,497 of record CAIVGO010000761.1, on the reverse strand, counting down.
TTCCACGGTTCCAATGACGGTCAGAAAGGTGTTGGTTTGTTGCTGGTGGTGATGATGGCCTTTATGCCCCTTCAATTTGCGTTCAATCCTTCTTTGGATCAACAAGCTTTGAAATCATACGCCCTGAAAATGGAGGCGCAACTTACCAGTGCTGCCAATGCTGCTGGTCCGGATGGGCATGCGGATGTATTGAACGGGTTTGCGGGCCAGGCAGGACGAGTGGCTACCCAATTAGATACCCTGGATCGCAACAACAAGACGGAGATTTTGGCGGTGCGTAAAAGCGTGCAAGAACTGAACAAAGGTTTGAAAGGCGCCATGGAAGGGAACCTGATTCAGGATAAAGAAACCCGCAAAGTCGTAAAAGCGGAAATCAAAAAACTGAGCGAATCGTATGAATTTGCCCCAATTTGGCTCATTGTATTGATTTCCATTTGTTTAGGTGTTGGTACCATGATTGGCTGGAAACGTATTGTGGTAACGATTGGTGAAAAAATCGGTAAGAGTCACCTCACGTACGCGCAAGGCGCGAGCGCGGAGTTGTGTGCCGCAGCTACCATTGGCGTAAGCACGGGTTTAGGTTTGCCAGTTAGTACCACCCACGTATTGTCGTCGGGTATTGCGGGTACCATGGTGGCACAAGGCGGGGTACAAAACCTGCAACGCAAAACCATTATGAACATCGCCTTGGCCTGGTTGCTTACCTTGCCGGTGTCTTTCATGTTGGCGGGTGGCTTGTTTTTCATCCTGCGCGCAATTCTTTAGTCCATAATAATTGTCGCTTAATATGCGCATGTCGAAATACCTGGTAAAACAGGGTTTCGGCATGCGCATTTTTTATTAAATTTGCATGGAGTAAAATCAGCATTTTTGCCGGATTTTTCCAACTTAATTGCCACCTAACCATCATTCAAGCCAACTGTTATGTTAAAAATTTCCACTTTCCTCGCTTTCTTTTGCTTTTTGACCTTGAGCACCCAAGCACAAATGAGCGTCACCGATGCGACCACCGCACCGTATAATAATTTGCAAAATCTGATAAAAAACAACCTTACCGGCGATGGCATTGAACTGCTGGAGGTTACGTATATGGGCGAATCGAGTGCAACTGGTTTTTTTACAGAAGGGGATAGCGCCATCCAATTATCACGCGGTTTGATCCTGACGACCGGACGCGCCGCTTCCAATGGGAGTACTTTTGGGGCCAACGGCTTGGGTAAAAATTTTGCTACCTATCAAAACGGTGGCATCAGTCCTGCCAGTGTGTTGTCGCAAATTGCCTCAGGGCCAATTTATGATCAAACTATTTTTAAAATTCGTTTCAAACCCCTCAGTGATTCGATCCGCTTTCGCTACGTTTTTGCCTCGGAAGAATACCCGGAGTATGCCTGTTCTAACTTTAATGATGTTTTTGGCTTCTTTTTGAGCGGTCCCAATCCTAATGCTGGAACGCCATACACGAACTTTAATATTGCCTTGATTCCGGGAACCTATTTG
>CAIVGO010000760.1 GCA_903905445.1 uncultured Bacteroidota bacterium | reverse complement strand
GTTCATAAAACGAATAGAAGGTACCAACGCTACTCCGTATCACACATAACATCTAAAGCCTCTTATAATTAGGTGTAAATGCGTAAATTCTATTGACGGGGCGACTTTTTCAGTCACCCCGCCAATAGAATTTACACGTTACCACAAATGGTCACGATTTTCACATGCTCGATGCTCCACCGCTGAGCGCGATTTTCGTTCTTCACACGCTCAATCCCCCCGCCGCGCTTTGGTCTTTTGACCAAGCGCATACAACGTGCGACGCTAATCAACTCATAATCAATTTATTATAACTCTACCACAAATGCTTGACCTACAAATATTCGACTTCTCCGAAGTCGTGATCGGGTTCGGACATTGTATCTTTTCTACAAATATTCGACCTCATCCGAGGTCGTCGCGTTGCCCAATGATTTATTGATTTAAAACCATTTCCTGGGATCCCAAAGGCAAGGCACTGACCTCCTTGGAGGTCAAATATCTGTAGCAACGCCAAATGGTATTTTTTCCGCACGACCTCGTTATAGGTCAGATTTTTTTAAGTAAAACAGTCAAAATACGCGGAATCGTACTGCGGTCATTTTCATCAAAATACTCCTGCATCGTTACGATACCAAAACCGTTGCGCTTGGCAGCCATCGTGAAATCAGAAATATGATGATCAAAACAAGGCACAATTTGCACGCCTGCTTCGGTTTCAAACCGTGCTTTGGTGCCCGAATATTGTTTAAACGGATGCAATTCACCAATGTAAACATGTCCGCCTGGTTGACAAATCGGTGCAAGTTTTTGAAAAATCGGGTCTAAATGTTCAATATGCTCCAGTACAAGGCTAAATGTAACCAGGTCGTAGGCTTGCGTGGCAAAAGTCCAATCCTGTAAAATATCGGCCTGCAAAAACTGCACATGGGGTGCGGTAATTTTGGCTTTTGCTTTGGCCAACATTTCCTCCGACAGGTCGACCGCCGTAAGTTGAGTGGCAATCGTTTGCAACCATTCGGTGTTTTTGCCGGTACCGCAACCGATTTCGAGAATATGCTCAACATGCAGATCGGCGAGGGTTTCCCGCAAGGATAAGGCTTCCAGGTCGCGGGTGCGGTTTTTGTTGGTGTCGTATTGTTCCGCCCAATGGTTGTAGGCTTCTTTTACCGAAATCATCCTTTTAAGTTATCGTTTTTAAAGCAGTTTTAAGCGTGGAAAGTGGGTTGCGTGTTATTGCTTCACCCCAAAAGCCTCCAATTTGCGCAAAACGGCGGTTTTTCCGGTACTAAACACTTGTACCGCATTGAAATTTTGGGAGGGAAAGTAAATTTCCGTCATTTGAAACAGTCCATTGTCGGCAAAAAGTTCGCAGGAGGCTGTATCAAAATACAGGTGCATTTTTAGAATCCGATCTTTTACCACACGCGGTCCGGTAGATACTTTATTGGCAAAGTCCTTGGAAAAATCGTTTTTACCGGCCTGTGTGCGGTCGCTGAAAAAGCGTTTAGCGCCCACATCATACCCGATTTGGTAGCGTTCGCCGAGGCTGTTGCGAAGTTCGACACCCACCTTGCACGTGGGATCGTCGGGTAATTCGAATTCCAGCACCAATTCCATCGCATCAGGTCGAATGCCCGTTAAGGCGTTGAGGTTGAGTGGGGTTTCCAGCGCAGTTGGGCCAACCGATAAATATTGTTTGTCGCGCATTTGCAGGGTCGGTCCGGGTACGCCACGCACCCGCCAATCAGCACCCACTTTTTTGAGCGACAAACTGCGTGGCAAGGTCATGGCACTGCGCCAAGTGCCGGTGGGCACGACCTGGGCATAATCCCAGTTCGACATCCAGCCGAGGAACAAACGTTCACCTTTCGCGCCCGCAAAATTGGAAAAAGTAACCCCTGCATAATTGTCGCGGCCCCAATCCAACCAAACGGCCTGTTCGCGTTGCAATTGGGTTGCAAATGCCGGATCTAACTTGAAATCTTTGCCGTCAAAATCGCCTACAAAATATTGGGTGGCCGAACCGCCATTGGGTCCGCCAGGGTTGATACTCACCAACAAGACCCATTTTTGCTTTTTACTGCCTTGTATGGGCAGGGCAAACAAATCGGGACATTCCCAAACGCCGCCGTGTGCGCCCAAATTTGCCCCAAAACTGCTTTGGTACGTCCAATGGATCAAATCGGGGGCTGTCCAAAATTCAACATGGTCTTTCACGGCCAAGGCTACGACCCAGCGTTGTTTTTTGGCATCCCAAATTACTTTCGGATCGCGAAAATCCCGTGCGCCTTTTGGGGTAGGAATGACGGGATTGCTGGCATATTTATTCCAGGTTTTGCCCTGGTCGTTGCTGTATGCAATGCCTTGATACTGAAAGGCTTCACCACCCGATTTTTCCAAGGGCATGTTGTGGTAAGTAAACATGGCGACCAAGGGGCCTTTCCCGTTTTTACCCAAACCACTGGTGTTTTTTTCGTCGTACACCGCGCTGCCGGAAAAAATCATGCCCAGGCTATCGGGATACAAGGCAATCGGCTGATCTTCCCAATGAAACATATCGCTGGAGGTGGCATGCCCCCAATGCATCGGTCCCCAAACCACCCCCTCGGGATAATGCTGGTAAAACAAGTGAAACGTACCATCCAAAAAGACCAAACCGTTGGGGTCATTCATCCAATGGGCGGGCGGTGTGAAATGGAAATTTGGGCGGTACTGTTCGGTTGGTCGCGGGGAAGCGGGCGACTTAGGTGCTTGCATAACTTGCGCTTGCAGGATCGTATGCGGACAAAGGATAGACAACAGCAGCACAGCCACTATTGTCCATCCGTACCGTTTCATATCGGATTGGGTAATCATTTTGTCAGTTGTTTTTGTAAATCTTCCAGCGATACCCCTTTGGTTTCGGGCATCAAAAAGGCCACATACAGCAATTGGAATACCATCATGGCGCTAAAAACAGCAAAAATAGGTCCGCCGCCCCAGCGATCGGCAAATACCGGGAATACATTGGCAATGAGCGCCGCAAAAACCCAGTGTGTCAAACTACCCCAGGCCATGCCCGATGCGCGTACGCTGTTGGGGAAAATTTCGGAAATAAATACCCAAATCACCGAGCCCTGTCCGATAGCATGCGATGCGATAAATGCAAAGACAAACAACGGCACCGGCGCATAATCTTCGGTGAAAAAGGCGCGCGCAATCAGGGCCAGGGACACGATATAGCCAATTGAGCCGATGTACATCAGCACTCGGCGACCAAAACGGTCGATCAGGTACCAGCCCAGGATGGTGAAAATCAGGTTGACCACGCCCACGCCTGCGGTCGAAAGCAAGGCGCTGTCTTTCCCCAGACCCGTCATTTCAAAAATGCGGGGTGCGTAATAAATCACCGCATTGATGCCCGAAACCTGGTTGAAAAAGGCAAATAAAAACGCTAAAATGATGGGCCAGCGGTATTTTCTAGAGAAAAAGCGCTCTTGTACGCCATTTTTAGGCGTTGCGTCTACCGATGCGCGAATTTCTTCCACGGCCTGATCCACATTGTCGGGGGCCGTAATTGCCAACACCTTGCGGGCTTCGGCTTCGTCGTTTTTGTGCAGCAGCAGCCACCGCGGTGTTTCGGGCGTGCTGCGCATCATCAAGGAAAAAATTAAAGAAGGGAACGCTACCACGCCCAACATCCAGCGCCAGTCATTTTCGCCGCCTTCCAACAGGTAATTGGACACATAAGCGATCAAAATGCCGATGACGATGTTCATTTGGAAGGCAATCACCATACGTCCGCGAAACTTGGGTGGTGCGATTTCGGAAATATACACGGGTGCCACCACCGAAGAAGCGCCGATGCTCAGGCCACCAATTAACCGGCAAATCATAAATGTATTGACATCCGGGGCCAGTGCAGCGCCCACCGAAGAGACGAAAAACAAAATACCGATCCAGAAAAGCGTCTTTTTGCGGCCGTATTGATCGGCCGGAACGCCCCCGAATGCTGCACCGATGACCGTTCCATACAGTGCCATCGCTACTGCCAGGCCGTGGCTCCAGCTGTCGAGGTTCCAAAGTTTTTGAATGTCTTGTTCTGCGCCGGAAATCACGGCCGTGTCTAATCCGAAAAGAAAACCGCCCAAACCGACGGTAATAGACCAAAGTACGAGTTTGTTGTGCATGGTAGCGTTGAATTGTCCAAGGAAAATGACAGGTAACTCCTGGTTGGTTATTTCGATTTCAGGTAAGTGCCCTGCAATTTGGTCACTTTATATTCGGGAAGATCGCCCTCTGCGCCAATGTTTTTGGTTTCCCAAATGCGCAGGGTATCGCCGTGGAGTTGCCAGGCGGCGGCGGTTGGGTCTTGTTCTTTGCCTTTTTTTATCAGATACATCAGCGCGCGTTGCGGGTTTTGGATAAAACCGCTGCCAATACCCGATGGCCAAGGCTCGTAGGTGTCAAAATCGCCGAAATTTACCTGGGTGCCATCTGCGTGCAATTCGCACAACGCAGCGATGCCAACTTCGCCTTTTTCCGCCATTTTGGTGTAATTGCCCGCCAAGCGTTTGCGGCCGAGGTTGATGGTAATGTTGTCCATATTGTTTACATCAATGCCATCTTGGGCAACAAAATCCGTAGGCCAGTAAGTATTGCTGCTATCAGGAGAAGTTACGTGTAAAATACGCGATTTGTCGTCGAAGGTACCCGTGCAGGTTTTGCTTTCGAAGCCTTCCCAAACGATTTGCAGGGTATTGTTCGCAATTTTGTAGGTACCGCGGCCAGCATCGGACAAGCAGGCCGTAAGATAAACGGTATCGCCTTTGCCAAAAACTAATTCAGAACAAGGCAAATTAGAGAGCGTATCGGTTACATTGGGCGCAAACAAAGCGTCATTAAACGATTTAGATACCCAGTATTTGTGTTGCAGCACGGCGGTAATATCGGCCGTAACTGGTTTAATTGGCGCGGGTGTCGGGTTTTGGCAAGACGCAAAAAGAACTGCAAAAAGCAGCAGTTGAACAAGTGATTTCATGAAAATTAAGGTTTTGGTGCAAACTGGGTGTTGGTAGCGTAAAATAAGGTATTGTCCCGAAGGATCGTCCATTGAAGGAGTCGGGGCCAAAGTACGCGAAATAATATTGCGCGTTCAAGGTGTTATGCAAAGAAATTTTGCGCTAAGCATGGATTGTTTAATTTTGGTAGCGCTCATTAGGCGTCGGATGTGTTTGGGACAGACAAACGATCATGCCTAATTTACCAAGCATGCTTCTTACTTAATTTCGGTAGCAGAGTACTCAGTTCTTCTTCCTCCCAAGCCTCCCCCTTAGGTTCTGAATTATAAGTTGCATTCGGGCGGAAGGGCATTTCCTCACCGGTCTTTTCTTGGTATGCCAAAAAGGCCAAATAGCCATATCCCTCCCAATTGTAATCTCCGTCTAGTTGTTCGAGTTCCGATAAGGAATCAGGGTCTGCTAATGCTTTGGTGTAAACCGCTTCTCCTTGTCCAACCAACCAACCTCTGAAGTCCATAAAACCATCATCTGCGCAACCCCCGTTTATGATGTAAGCGGCCGCCCATAATTTCCAATCGTAAGCATCATTTACCAATTCCTGGAAAATAGCATCGTATTCAATGATTTCATCAGGGGCAAGTTCATTTAATTTTTGTTCAAGTAATCCTTGTTGAACTGCTGCGTTTTTACCGCTTGCAATGTTCGTTTCCGACATTATTTTCCAGAAAATTTCTTTTGTCATGGTT
>CAIVGO010000759.1 GCA_903905445.1 uncultured Bacteroidota bacterium | reverse complement strand
GTTGCCACTGAAGCAAATGAGGTTTTGATAACCTGCTTCAGCCACCTTTGGAATCATCGCAGTATAGTTTTCGATGAGTTGCTTGTGGTATTTCGGATCGTTCCAGCCATTCACCAGGTTGATTTCGGCCCCGTTGCACATGGAAGAATGCAAGCCAAACCGTTTGAGGGTCGGCCAATCAGCAGGCCCTACCAGGTCTATCGCCGTAATCCCCATCGGAATGACGGCTTTACAGAGTTCTTCCACACTCAATTGGTTGAAGCACCAGCGACAAACGGCATGGTGGATGTTACCTTTCAATGGAAGGGGCATCGTTTCGGAAGTTTTGGAAAATACAAAGCGCGGCTGGGCCGTGAAGGCGGCAGTTCCGGCGATCAGCGTTTTTAAAGCGCGGCGACGTGTCAGCATAAGTTGGAAAAATGATGAAAACCAAACTGTCTATTGTTTCATCGGCGTAATTCGGTTGGGCGCGGTGAAGGTGCAACAAAATTGTAAACTGTACAATGGGTATGAACAAAATTTTAGATTGAATCAGCAATTTAACGTTTCGTTTTTGGTGGCAGATGGGCCCAATTAGCGGCTAAAAAAAGTCTATAAATTTTATCGACAAAATAATGATCAACGAAAAGGCTGAAATGTCTACAAAAAATAACGCAGGTCGGGTGGTACCATGCCCTGCCTTGCGTCACGGACAAAAGCAGGATTATTTCAAAGTAAAATTCAAAACTAAATGTACAAAATTGGGGCGGATTTGAAATTTTATGTTGGGGCCTTCCAGCACCCACCTTCAATTAACCCGCCGGGACCCGCCCGCACCGCCCGATGTTGGACGTTTAAAAAGCCCGTTTGGTCGAATCAGATGTAACCTTTTTACTACAAGAAGTGTCTTTCTACACACCACCACCACAAGGGGAAACGCGCATTTTTTAGTCAACAAATCTTCATTTTAAAGGGCAAAAAAACGTGTAATCGTTAACTAATTGTTACATTTTCAGCACTTTATAAAAAACTGATTGAAAAAACCCGTACCTTTGCGTAAGAAATACAATAACTACGATTATGAAATCAAAAACACAATTTGCAAGCCTCGTTTTGATGCTTGCAGCCGGATCACTTTTTGCCCAAGCGCCGCAGTTCTGTGAAAAGATGGATATGCGCGCTACCACAACCGACGCTCAACTTGAACTCTCTTGCGCCAACTGCGCTGATATCACTGAAATTCAATTATACGGCGACGGTGTTGCTTTCACGGGTATCTATCATGGTGATGCCTGGAAACAAAAATTCCCCCGCAGCCTCGACCTTACCTCTGGCGATTATACCTTGCGTGTAAAAGGGAATAATGGTAAATGGAAAACCATGCACTTGTATGTGCCCCGTAAAAAGAAGGAAACGATGGTGCTGAATTAGGCCACACGAAGTGGATAGTGGTAACAAAAAAATGATGAACAAAGGAACCTCCTCCATTCATCATTTACAAAGATATGACCCCGCTGGGGTCATTTTGATTTGTTTTTCAGGTTGATGGACCCCGGTGGGGTTGTAATGATGAATGATGATGGATAAATTCATTCATCATTCATCATTAACTACTGCACCTCCACCCATTTCCCAGGCACATTCGCCGCAATCCGGTTATCATACATCGCTTCACAGCTGGCGGTCGGCAAATAGTATCGTCCAGCATAAGCGGCGTTTAGTTGAATCCGGTAGGTCCGGGATTGTTTTACATTGACACCGCCGCTCCAATTGTAGGGTAAATCAAAATAGGTCAATACCCGATCATCCCGAACATCTTGATAATCAACAGGATCGGAGCTGGCACCACCCACCAGGTTCATGCGGGTGTTTAAGATTTCCCAACCGGAAGGAAACACCTGCGTTAAGGCCAGTTCATCAAAATTGAACTTAAACGCGCTGTTGCGGCTTACCGTTACCTCTGCAATAAAATCGGTGCCCTGGTTGATCTTGGCCACATCAATGGGCATGCCTTTGATGTCGGTGTAGCGAATCGCCAAATTTACATTGCTCGCACTTGCCACCTGACTGCCGATAGAAGGTCTGCCTACATATAAAACGCGGGCATACAAACGGGCTTTGCTGGTATTGCGTACGCTTACGCCACTGCTCGATTTTTCCGTAAAGTTGTACAAATAGTAAGGCAAATTACTGTTTACAGCCAACTCTGCCCCATTTCCGGTTTTAATGGAAAATTCTGGCTTTTCACCCATGGTATTTTTCTGTGCATATTTGCAAATGGCCCGTAAGCCGGTCGCCAACTCCTGGGTGGAGTACCACTGATTGGTATTGCCCAAATATCCGGCAATGCGTTGTGCCAAATCGGTAGCGCGTTTGGTATCGCCTACTGCGGTGTAGGTTTCCAGGCGCAGGGCTTGGTCGCGGAAAGTGCTGCCATAGGTGTGTCCCCACCATTCGTAATTGTAAGCGGTCACCGTGGCGTCGTTCAATAAATCGCGCGCTGCCTCCGGTTTTCCTGCCATTGCATAAGCCGCAGCAAGCAACGAAACCGCATTGTCGTATTTCTGTTTGCGCTCCCGCAAGCGATTCATACCGGCCATATCCGCTTTTCCGGCCAAAGCCAGGGTATATAAGCGGTAAGCCTGGTTCAAATTGTGGTCATTGATCTCCCAGGGTTGACCATTATCTTGTTTTGCCTCCCAAATACGCGAAAGTTTGGTTTGATATTCCACCCAACGATCCAACATCGATTTAGGCACCGCAAAACCGCGTGCTTTCGCTTCCAACAGGAAATGCCCCGCATAATTGCAGCCCCATTCAGAAATCTCATTGCTGCCCGGCCAATAACTAAAGCCGCCGTTGGCCAACTGGAAATCCTGTAATCGTTGAATACCGCCCTCAATGTTCTTTTGCACCGAACGTTTTTGCTTGTCGGTCAAAGGCGCAATCAAATCAACATACAACTGCGGAAATGCTGCCGAAGTGGTCTGCTCAATGCATCCATGCGGATACTGGATGAGGTATTCCAATTGTTTCGACAGGTTGATGGGCGGAATCGTACTGATCTCTACCACGGCATTTTCAACTTCTGTAAATTCAGCAATATCGCTTCCTGGCGACCAAGTTTTACCGGGTTCAATCACCCCTTCTACCACCCTGCTTACCATCGGGTTCGGATTGCGCACCAAAATTTCAATATCCTGGGAAGTGGTTTCGCCACCGCCTTGTCCGGTAATGGTAAATTGCGCAACGCCTGTTTTATTACCCACTTTCAGTTCAAAATAGGTCATGGCCTCGCCAGGCTCTTTAAAGGTCAAAGTGTTGGTGCCAGCTCCGCCAATGCTTACCAATCCTGATTTTTCACGCACCGAAATGGTTGCACTGTTTACTTTGGCCTCCATGGCAAATACATCTACCGGCAAACGCAGGGTTTCGCCCGGACCCAATACCCGCGGCAGGGTAGGGAGGAGCATCAATGGTTTGCGCACCGGGCAGGTTTTTTCTGCCGATCCGTACGCGCCATTGCCACC